>CAYFRQ010000036.1:0-14746 GCA_964345615.1 uncultured Actinomyces sp.
AACGCCGCAGATCTTGCCTTACCTGTCTCTAGCTGTAGCAAATCCAGCAGCCATCTTCGGTTTTCAAGGATCAACTTACCAAAGCGGTCTGCGACTTTTCTGCGCTCGCGAAGGGGAACTTTTGCCCAGGCTTTCTGAGCTTTACGCGCAGTCCTGAATGCCCGGTCTACGTCGCTTGGTGAACTGAGCGGCACCTCTGCGATTTGGGTTCCATCGAAGGGACTACGGACGGGGAGTGTTTCTCCGGTGGTAGAAGCCACGATTGTAGCGTCGAGCGGCGGGAGTGCGGGTAGCGAAGGATGCGAGAGATGGATTTGGCTGGGAGTCATGGCTCGATTCTTTCACCTGGGCCAGGCGGATAGGATTGGCCCATGGATCTGCGCCTCTATGACTCGAAAGCTGCCGCGATGGTTCCCTTTGAACCGTTAAAGGAAGGCGAGGTCTCCATCTACCTGTGCGGGCCCACTGTCCAAGGCAGCCCTCACATCGGGCACCTCCGTGCAGCCGCCAGTTTCGACGTGCTTATCAGGTGGCTTGAACGTCAAGGACTGGACGTGACTTACGTCCGGAACGTGACCGATATTGACGACAAGATTCTGGCCCGCGCTGAAGAGAGCGGGATGGACTGGTGGGCCGTCGCGCAAAAGTACGAACGCGAATTCCAGGACGCCTACAGGACCCTTGGGATGAAGGATCCGACTGTTGAGCCGCGCGCAACGGGACACATTCCCGATCAGGTCGAGCTAGTCGAACGCCTAATCGAGCGCGGCCATGCCTACAAGGACGGGGAAGGTAACGTCTACTTTGATGTCTTTTCTCAGCCGGATTACGGGTCGCTGACCCATCAGTCCCCAAACGAGCTGCTTGACAGTCAGGACGGGGATAACGCGGCAGGGAAAAAGGACCCGCGCGACTTCGCTCTTTGGAAGGCGCGGAAAGAGGGAGAGCCGGAAACGGCGTCGTGGCCTTCCCCCTGGGGGAGGGGCCGACCCGCATGGCACCTGGAGTGCTCGGCCATGTCCCACCGCTACTTGGGCGAGGCCTTTGACATCCACGGGGGCGGCATCGACCTGCGCTTCCCTCACCACGAAAACGAGCAGGCCCAGTCGCACGGTGCTGGTTGGGATTTTGCGAACCTCTGGATCCACAACGCGTGGGTGACCACCAAGGGCGAGAAAATGTCGAAGTCGGTCGGCAACACACTGGCTCTGGACTCCCTGCTGGAACAAGCCCCGCCCGCCGTTATCCGTTTCGCTCTGTCCTCAGTTCACCACCGTTCGGCGATTGAGTGGGGGCCAGAAACCCTAACGCAAGCGCAGGCCAACTGGGACAAGATTGCCCGCTTCGTTATCGAGGCAGGCCTGCTTGTGGGACAGCCAGAATCGGTGTTCTTGGCACCCGATGAGCTACCGAGTGAGTTTGTGGACGCGATGAACACTGACCTGAACGTCTCTAAAGCGCTCGCGTCGGTTCACGAACACGTGAAGGTCGGCCGCGCTGCAATGAGAGCCGGGGATAAAGAAAACACGCGCCGTGAGCTACTTCTGGTTCGTTCCATGATGGACGTGTTAGGCCTGGACCCCGTTTCCGAAGTCTGGGGTGCGGGCATGCTCCGTGACGCCTCGAACCTCGCTGACGAACAGGCTGCGGTTGCCGCGTCCCTGTTGCAACTGATTCTGGGGTTCCGTGAAGCCGTGCGTAAGCAGCGCGACTGGGGGGAGTCTGACCGGATCCGGAAGCGTTTGGCGGCAGCCGGGATCGTGGTGGAGGACCGCCCGGACGGGACCACGTGGTCACCTAAGGAGCGCAGGGAACACCTGGAACGGCTTGCCGAGGCCTGGGAGATCCTCAGCGAACCCAAAACAGACGATGAGCAGGAACAGGGAGAGAAACCATGAAGGGAAACCAGGCAAGGCGGGGAGCCGTCTCGAAAGCTTCCCAGTCAAAAGCGGGACCCAAGGTCGGGTCAGGCGGAAAACACCGCAAAGCACTAGCTGGCAAAGGGCCTACGCCGAAGGCCGAAGATAGGACCTACCATCCCGCGTACCAAAAGAAGAAACAGCGTGAAGCCCGGGAAGCGCAGGCTGCAGCGCGGGCTAAGGCCCAAACCCGAACCCCCGTGCGGGCGCGTGAAGGCAACGACCTAGTGTTGGGACGCAACGCAGTGATCGAGGCCGTTCAGTCGGACCTTGAGGTGAAACAGATCTTCATCGCTGCTGACCCCGACCAAGGGAAGATGGCGGAAGTTGTCGAAGTCTTGGCAGGCACGGGTGCTCCCTTCGTTGAGGTGACTAGACGAGACTTGGACCGCGCCGCTGACGGAGCCGCCCATCAGGGCATCGCGATCGAGGTCGAGGGTTATCAATACCTGGACCTGGAGGACCTGCTAATTGATGCGCTTCAACAGGCAAAGCCGGGGCTCCTCATTGCGCTTGACCACGTGACCGACCCACACAACCTGGGAGCTGTGATCAGGTCAGGGGCTGCATTCGGTGCCGACGGGCTGATCTTGCCCGAGCGGCGGAGCGCAGGAATCAACCCGACGGTCTGGAAAGTCTCGGCTGGGGCTGCGGCCCGTGTTCGGGCAGCGCGGGTGACGAACTTGGTACAGGCTCTGAAGCGGGCGAAAGAAGCCGGGTTTTTCGTTGTTGGCCTGGATGGAAATGCTGACGCTAGCATCCGGGGGCTCAGCTTGGCGACGGAGCCACTGGTCCTAGTGACCGGTGCGGAAGGCTCCGGTCTTTCCAGATTGGTGCGCGAAACTTGCGACATGATCGTGTCCATCCCCACCTCCGGTGAAGTCGAGTCTCTAAATGCTGCTGTCGCTACCGGCATCGCTCTATTCGAAATCTTCGAGGTCCGGAGCGAGAACGACAACTAGTGGTTCGCGCGCAGGAGTTGCTGCTTTATGGCGATCCCGGCACCGTCCCGATACGCTGGATAAAAGCGATCAAAGGGGACGAAAATGGTTCAGGCCGCGCATCCGAATGAAGAACTTGAGCGGGCTGGGGAACGTGCGGCTCTGACCGCTAGGCGTTGGACTACCCTCGCGACTCGGTTCCCGACCGGGCGGCCAGCCCGGTTGCTAGCGGATGTCTTGGATGACCCTTCCGGGCTTGGCTTCACGGTGGAGTTCGTGGACGGCGTGGTTCGACCCGAAGACGAGCGGGTGGCTGCCAAGAACCTGGCAAAGCTCACCAAACGTTCCCCCGGTTTCCTGCCCTCATGGCTGCGGCTTCCTGCCCGCGTCGGTGGGCTCGGCAGCAAGATCGCCCCCGAGACCGCCGTGATTGCAGCACGGAAGGTGTTCCAGACGCTGGTCAAGGACCTGGTTCTTGACGCCCGTAGCGAAAAGCTGGATCAGTCAATCGCAAAACTGAAGGAGGACGGCTCCAGACTTAACTTGAATCTGTTGGGCGAGGCTGTGCTGGGAGACGAAGAAGCCCACGCTCGCCTAGAGAGAACATTTGAGCTGCTACGTCGCGACGACGTTGACTACGTTTCACTGAAGGTTTCCTCGGTGGTTGGGCCCCACTCGGACTGGGGTCACGACCAGGTGGTTGATAGGGCGGTGAAGGAACTACTCCCGCTTTACCAGTACGCGGCTGCGTCCCCCACTCCCAAGTTCATCAACTTGGATATGGAGGAGTACAAGGACCTAGACCTGACGCTGGATGTTTTTGAAAAGCTCTTGGATCGGGATGAGCTCCTGGGCCTGGAAGCCGGGATCGTGATTCAGGCGTATCTGCCGGACTCTCTGGCCGCGATGAAACGCCTGCAGAAGTGGGCCGCTGCTCGTAGAGCTCGCGGTGGGGCTCCCATCAAAGTGCGCCTTGTGAAAGGCGCGAACCTAGCGATGGAGAAAGTCGAAGCGGAGTTGCACGGCTGGCCACTTGCGACATGGGAATCTAAACGGGCAACCGACGCCAACTTCATGAGGATCCTTAACTGGGCGCTCACCCCTGAGCGTACGCAGAACGTGAAAGTTGGAGTGGCGGGACACAACCTGTTCTCTTTGGCTTTCGCTTGGGACCTTGCACAAATCCGCGGGTGCACGGACGGCATCGACTTCGAAATGCTCGTTGGCATGGCCGACGCCCAAGCCCAGGCGATCCGGGACGAAATCGGGGATGTTCTGCTCTACGTACCCGTTGTCCACCCGTCCGAGTTTGATGTGGCCATCTCTTACCTGGTCCGCAGGCTAGAAGAAAATGCTGCAGACGAGAACTACATGTCCTCTGTCTTCGACATTGGCACTGAGCAAGCAGCTTTCGATAAAGAGAAGGATCGTTTTGAACACGCCCTGCGGATGCTGACGGGCGAGGGTGACAAACGCGCTCACGCTTCCCGCACCCAGGACCGCTCCACTGAAACGCAGTCAGAGATTGAGCGGGACCTGCGAGCCCCGGGTGGGGGTTGGCGCTTCGCTAACACGCCTGACTCCGACCCTGCCTTGGCTGGGAACAGGGAGTGGGCCCGGGGCATTATCTCTCGAATAGAAGGGTCTGTTCTAGGGGAGAAGACTGTCCTTGACCGCACTATCAAAACCGCCACGGGTATGCAGCGCGTGTTGGAAGCGGCACAGCGAGCCCAGGCGGAGTGGGTGGAGCGTCCTCGAAAGGAACGCGCGGAAATCCTGCATCAGGTCGGGGTTCAGCTTGCTCTCCACCGCGCGGAGCTCATTGAAGTTGCAGCTTCTGAGCTTGGGAAGACTGTGTCCGAGGCCGACGTTGAGGTTTCTGAGGCAATCGACTTCGCCCACTACTACGCCACGCAGAGTCTTGAGCTAGACCGCATTGCGGGAGCAACGTTCGACCCAGTGAAGGTCACGGCGGTCGTCCCGCCTTGGAACTTCCCGATTGCAATCCCGTTCGGTGGGGTTGCGGCGGCCCTCGCTGCTGGGAGCGCCGCAGTCCTGAAACCGGCCAGCGCCGCGAAGCGTTGCGGAGCCCTCCTATCGGAAATTCTTTGGAAGGCAGGGGTGCCCAGGGCGTTGGCGCCCCTGGTGATCCCGGCAGACCGCGAGGTCGGTCAAGCACTCATTGAATCGGAGCTAGTGGACCGGGTGGTGCTCACAGGTTCCTCGCAAACAGCCGAACTGTTCCTTTCTTGGAGGCCAGGACTGGGGCTGATTGGGGAGACGTCCGGCAAGAACGCCATCATCATCACTCCCTCAGCTGACCTTGATCTTGCGGTGAAGGACGTTGTCCGCAGCGCCTACGGTCACGCGGGCCAGAAGTGCTCTGCGGCGTCCCTGGTGATCCTGGTCGGCTCCGTCGGCACTTCGAAGCGGGTTCACAGACAACTACTAGACGCCGTCAGGTCAATGGAGATCGGTTGGCCAGACGATCCGACCGCGGAGATGGGACCCGTTTCGGAGCTTCCCGGAGCAAAACTCTTCGCTGGTCTGACACAGCTTGAGCCGGGACAGAGCTGGGCGCTCCGACCCCGCAAGAAGGACGACACTGGACGTCTTTGGAGCCCGGGCCTGCGCGCAGGAGTTAAGAGTGGGTCGCAGTTCCACACGGTGGAATACTTCGGCCCGGTCCTAGGTGTGATGAGGGCTCGCACGCTGCAAGAAGCAATCGAGATGCAGAACGGGACAGACTACGGGCTCACTGCTGGCATTCATTCGCTGAACACGGATGAGATCAAGTATTGGCTGGACCGTGTCCAGGCCGGGAATCTCTACGTGAACCGCGGCATTACCGGCGCAATCGTCCGCAGGCAACCGTTCGGGGGTTGGAAACTGTCTTCGGTTGGAGCGACGGCGAAGGCGGGTGGCCCCAACTACCTGTACTCATTTGGCTCTTTGTCCCCCGAAAATGTTGAGCGCGGCCAGGCCAAGCAACACGATGGGTTGCCAGCCGACAAGACCCTGCACCTGACCAAGGACCAGCTGATCGACCTGCATGCCACTGCTGACCATCTGCTTGAGGGCGAAGAGTTCGACCGGGTGCAGCGAGCGATCTATAACGCGGACCGGGCAGCAGCTAGCGAGTTTGATGTCATGAACGACCCGAGCGCGCTTGAGAGTGAGCGGAACATCTTGCGCTACGTTCCCACGGACTCGTTCATTAGGGCTGAGGGCGACTGGAGCGACGCTGAACTGCTGATGGTCATGGGTTACGCCTGCGCTACGGGGGAGTTCGTGGAGAACGAAGCCTCGGGCCCCTCGAAGGTCCGCGTTGCGCCTGGACAAAGCGACCCTGACGCGACTGTCCCCGCCTTGGTCGTGGTGTCGACGGACCGCCTGGTTGGTGAGGAGATCCAGGCTTGGGGGTCACGGTATGGTTTCGTGTTCCAGGTTGAGGACGCCGCGGGTAACGCGCAGTCGCTACAGGCTGACAAGGCAAGCAACGAGGTTCGCGTTCGCGGGGTTGGGGTCAGCCGGGAGCAGATCCAAGAGAGGGTGGGCGGCCTTATCGAGGTCGCGGTCTGGGACGGCCCTGTCACAGAAGCTGCAAGGGTGGAAATTTTGCCGTTTGTTCACGAACAGGCGATCTCCATGACGACGCACCGCTTCGGCAACCCGTCCACACTGCTTGACGGAGTACTGGAGTCTGATCAGTTCTAGAAGATCAGGAGGGATCCTCACCCAGCTGAACACCTAGGGACTTTAGCTCAGTCCGTAAAGTGTTCGCGTCTGTGAAGACAATCCCGTGGATACCCAAGGACTTTGCAGCGTTGACGTTCTCAGCCTTGTCGTCGATGAACACTGTTTGCACTGGTTCCAGGTCATGGCGAGTTAGCAGAAGCTCGAAGATTTCGGGGTCAGGTTTCGCCATCCCAACTTCTCCAGAAACGATGATGTCTTCGAACTCCCCTATTTCAGGGACGGTTGCTGGTGCGTGGTGGAACATCCCCCTGGGCCAGTTCGAAAGGCCAAGTGTGCGGTATCCCCGGTCCCTTAGTTCCTGCACAAGCTTTGAGGTCCCAGGGACCGGGCCGGTCGGGGAGCGCGCAAAGTTCTTGAAGTAGGTGCTAATGAGTTCCGCGTCGCGGGCGCTCGTTGCTGCAACGTCTGCAATCACGTCCTTTGGGAACTCCCCCTGGTCTGCCCTGTGGGCCAGGGTGGTGAAGCGTCCACTACTCACGAATTCTTTCCATTCGTCAGGTTCTACTGTGCCCTCTACGGTTAGGTAGGGATCCCAAGCAATGATTACTTGGCCAAGGTCAAAAACAACAGTCTTGATTTCACTGTGTTGGGTCATGTCTAGGGCTCCAGTTCATTGCTCGCGGTCCGTGCTTCCACCGTAGTCGGGTGTCCGCAAAGTGAGCTTGCCGTAGCAACCTTGCTCGCTCCCGTAGACTCTGCAAGTAAGTAATCACCTAACAAAGGGCAGGAAATGCCGGGGATTATTGTTGTCGGGGCCCAGTGGGGCGATGAAGGCAAAGGAAAAGCAACAGACCAGCTTGGCGGGGACGTCGACGTTGTCGTGAAGTTCAATGGCGGCAATAACGCGGGGCACACCGTTGTTATCGATGGGGAAGCGTATGCCCTCCACCTGCTTCCCGCCGGTATCTTGGCAGATTCAGCCACCCCTGTCATTGGCAGCGGCGTCGTTGTCGATCCCGAAGCGCTCTTCAGTGAGATAGACGCGATGGAAAGCCGCGGTGTCGACACCTCGAAGTTGGTCGTCTCAGCGAATGCCCACGTCATCCCACCCTTTAACCGACTGGTGGATCGGGCAGCTGAGAAAGTGCTTGGTTCCGGGCAGATCGGGACCACGGGACGAGGGATCGGACCCACGTACGCCGACAAAGCGAACCGTGTCGGGATCCGCATTCAGGATTTGCTTGACGAGGACGTTGTGCGGGAGCGCGTTCACCGCTCCGTCTGGCGGAAGAACAGGGTCCTCGAAGAAGCGGGTGTAGAAGAGCGCATTGACGTCGACCAGGTCGTAGCCGACTTGGTGAGCTACGGTCAGCGGGTTCGGCGCATGATCGTGGACACTTCCCTCCTGGTGAACCGCGCCCTGGACGCTGGGGAAAAGGTGTTGTTCGAGGCAGGGCAGGCCGTCATGCTGGACCTGGACCACGGAACGTATCCGTACGTCACGTCCTCGTCCGCTACCGCCGGCGGCGCGCTCACAGGCGTTGGCGTTGGGCCCACGAAGATCGACAGAGTTATAGGTGTTGCGAAGGCTTACACGACTCGCGTTGGTGAAGGGCCATACCCCACCGAAATCTTTGGGGAAGAGGCCGAACATCTGCGTGAGCTCGGCGGCGAATACGGCGTGACGACCGGGCGGCCACGCCGAGTAGGTTGGGAGGACACAGTGGTGCTCCGGTACGCGACCCGCGTCAACGGCCTCACCGACCTGGTGCTAACCAAACTCGATGTGCTCGACAGTCTCGAGACGATTCCAGTTGCCGTTGGCTATGACGTCGATGGGGAGTTCACCTCTGAGATGCCGGTGCTGCAACAGGACTTTGTCAAGGCAGTCCCCGTCTATGAGTACCTGCCAGGTTGGCAAACCAACATTAGGGACGTGCGGGCGTTTGAGGACCTACCAAAGGAAGCTCAGGATTACGTGGAGTTCCTTGAAAACCAAGCCGGTTGCCGCATTTCAGCTATCGGGGTTGGGCCGGGCAGGGAGGCCACGATCCTGCGACACCCGCTGGTCTGACCCGTCCGGGCCCCGCCCGTTTTCGAAAGTGCCGTTCCCGGGTGCGGTAGCCTGACGTTGGACAAGCCTGCAAAGGGAGAGCAAATGAGAGTCTTGTTGCGGGGCGCCCAGGTCTTCCTGGACGGACAGCTTCGCTTGGCGGACGTTCATCTGGTTCCTGATTCCAGCACTGAGGGTGGAAAGACACGCTACCTGATCGAATCGATTGTCCCGGCGCAAACGGACACTCCAGTTTCGGGTGACTGTAGGACTGTCGACGTTTCGGGGAAGCTGATCCTACCGGGCCTGGCGGATGTTCACGTTCACTTCCGCGAGCCGGGTTTTGAGTATAAGGAGACGATCGCGACTGGGTCCGCTGCGGCAGCTCGCGGCGGGTTCACTACCGTTTGTGCGATGCCAAACCTGGACCCCACGCCCGATAACCTGCCGGAACTTGAAGAGCAGATCAAGGCCTACGACAAGAACTCAGTGGTTGAGGTTTTCCCTTACGCGTGCCTGACGAAGGGCGGGACGGGGCGAGGAGAGCTGTTGGACTACCCGGCACTCGCAACGAAGGCCGTCGGGTTCTCCGATGACGGTTTCGGGGTTCAATCCGATGACTTGATGCGCGAAGTGATGAAGGGGATCGCGGCAGCGGGTGGGATCGTTGCCCAGCACACCGAAGACCTGGAGCTTTCCGGTGACGGCTACATCAACGATGGAGAATACGCGGTCGCCCACGGTCACATCGGCAAACCGGGGGCTTCGGAGTGGAAGCAGCTGGAGCGGGACCTCCGTTTAGTTGAGGAGACCGGGTGTGACTATCATGCCTGCCACGTCTCGACCGCGAAGAGCGTTGAGTTGATCCGCCAGGCTAAGGCTAAGGGCCTGCCGGTTACGGCGGAGGCTGCGCCTCACTACCTAGCGCTTTCTGACGACATGCTGGAGGACCATGGGCGGTTCCGGATGAACCCGCCGATCCGCGACCGCGCGGATATGGAAGCCGTCCAGGAGGCTTTGGTGGACGGCACCATCGATTTGGTTGCGACGGACCATGCGCCCCACGCTGCTCACGAAAAAGATGTGCCGTTAGTGGATGCGGCCAACGGCGTCGTCGGACTCGAGATCTCAGTTCCTGTGGTGTACACGCATTTCGTGCGCACGGGTCGAATGGACATTGCAGACTTCGTCCGGGTCATGTCGAGCGCGGGACGGGAACGTTTCAAGCTGGGCGGCGGCGTTCTGCGCGAAGGTGAGCCCGCCGATCTGATCGTTTTCGACCCTGAGTTCCATGGGGTGGTCAACCCGGATGACTTTGTCTCGAAGGGCAAAGCAACCCCATATGAGGGCCATGATCTGTACGGGCGCGTCGACGTTACGGTCGCGGATGGGGTGCCCGTGTGGGATCCAACCTCCGTGCTCACCCCGGAGTTAGACGGCTAAGCATGGGCAGCGTTCAACTCTTCGAAGTTCGCGCCAACCGCCAGGTGGCGCGGGCAACGTACTTGTTAGAGATGGACGGGGACACGGTAGGGATTCAGCGTCCCGGCCAGTTCGTGAACGTTGCGGTTCCAGGATTTTTCTTGCGTCGGCCTCTTTCGGTTTGTTCGTGGGGCCCGGGCAGCCTCACCCTGCTCTATAAGGTCCTGGGCCAGGGAACCGACGCCCTGACAAAGGTGAAGCCTGGAGAAAAGCTCGACGTTCTTTCAGGGCTCGGCAACGGGTTCTGGCTCCCAAGTGGCGTTCAGTCACCGCTCCTGGTTGGGGGTGGAATTGGGGTCGCACCAATGCTGGGCTTGGCGGAAGCCCTGGTCGCAGAAAGGATAGAACCCGTGGTGATCCTTGGGTTCGGGAGCGCTGACGAGGTTACGCTGGTGGACCAGCTTTCAGAGCTTGAAGTCCCCGTGACCGTCTCAACCGTCGATGGGACCGCGGGTGTTCCGGGGTTCGTCACGGACGCGATGGTGCAACTTGGCGAGCAGGGGCAGTCGTGGGACTACCTCTATGCGTGCGGTCCGACCCCGATGCTCCACGCTGTTTTCGGCATGGCGGAAGTCCCTGGCCAGTACTCGATGGAAGAGCGCATGGCGTGCGGGTTCGGGGCGTGTATGGGGTGCGTTCTTGAGACAACCTCAGGCTTAGAGCGTGTCTGCAAAGAGGGCCCGGTCTTTGAGAGTTCGGAGCTGCCATGGTGAGGCCGCTAGGTAGCGAAGGCTGCGACGGGGTGGACCTTTGCGTTTCGCTTGCGGGAGTGGAGCTACAAAACCCGCTGATCCCAGCCTCTGGTTGCTTCGGGTTCGGGGAGGAGTTCCTGGACTACTTCGACCCGAACATTCTTGGGGCTGCGGCACTGAAAGGCACAACGGGCGAGCCGCGGGACGGAAACCCTACTCCCCGCATAGCTGAGGCTCCCGCTGGGATGATCAACTCGATCGGCCTGCAAAACCCTGGGATCGACGTGGTTCTAGCTGAGCGACTTCCCGCACTTGCTGAGCTCTACACGCAGCCCGTCATCATGAACATCTCGGGGTTTTCGGTGGATGAATATGCGGCTTCCTGTGCGAAGACCGATGGGACCTGCGAAATCATCGAAGTGAACGTGTCCTGCCCGAACGTTCACGGAGGCGGAATGAGCTTTGGGGCCTCCGCTGAGGCAGCCGCTGAAGTGACGGCGCAGGTGCGCCAGGTCGTGAAAGACTCCAAACTTTTCATTAAGCTCAGCCCCAACGTGACTGACATCGTCCAGATCGCCGCCGCCTGCATGGAAGCGGGTGCCGACGGGTTGACTCTGATCAACACTCTGCAGGGCATGCGGATTGACATTGCCAGGGCACGTCCGGTGATTGCGGAGCAGATGGGAGGGCTTTCCGGGCCCGCGATCCTGCCTGTCGCCCTGCGCATGATTTATCAGGTCAGCCGCGATCTTGGCCGTATCCCAATCATGGGAAGTGGCGGTGTTGCTGGGGCAGGGGACGTAATCGAGATGATGATGGCGGGGGCCAGCGCCACTCAGATCGGTGCGGAAAGCCTGCGTAACCCCCTGGTCTTCCCGGAAATCCTGGCGGAACTTCCAGGACTGATGGAGGATCTTGGGATCGACAGCCTGCAGGAAATCATCGGGGCCGCGTTGCCATGAACCGGGCCGTGCCCGGTCCTTCCCACCACGGAGAGAGGGAAACAAGATGCCTGAAATAGGAAGCTCGAACCAGGGACCGGGGGACGTCATCGTTGCCGCTGACTTCCCGAACAGGGAGGCCTTGGAAGCCTTTTTGGATTCCCTGGGGGACGCCAAACCCTACCTGAAGGTGGGGATGGAACTGTTTTACGGGGCCGGCCCGGACATGGTGCGAAGCCTGAAGGAACGCGGTTACAAGGTATTCCTAGATCTGAAGCTGCACGACATTCCCAACACGGTCTCCCGCGCAATGTCCGTCCTGTCGGACCTGGGCGTCGACATGGTGAACCTTCACGCGGCCGGCGGAAAGAAGATGATGGAACAGGCTTTGGCTGGGCTCACAAGACCGGACGGATCTAGGCCCCTCCTGATCGCGGTCACCCAGCTCACCTCCACCTCCCAGGAAGTCATGAACCAGGAACTGGGGATCCCGGGAAGCGTGGAGGACAGCGTCGCCAGTTACGCGCTCCTTGCGAAGGAAGCCGGCTTGGACGGGGTTGTCTGTTCACCTCTGGAAGCCGAGACCGTGAAGGAAGCCTGCGGAGCCCAGTTCCTAACCGTGACTCCTGGCGTGCGGTTTGGGGATTCATCACTGGATGACCAGGTCCGGGTTATGACGCCCGCCGCCGCGCGTGAGGCCAGCAGTGATTACATAGTGGTCGGCAGGCCGATAACTCAGGCGAAGAACCCCTTATCCGCCTACCAGCGAGCCCGCCAAGAGTTCTTAGGAGGGAGCGGTGAGTGAAGAAAACCGTGAGCAGATCGCCCGACAGGTCGCGGCCGACCTGCTAGAGATAGGCGCGGTGTACCTGCGCCCGCAACAGCCTTTCACTTGGGCCAGCGGCATCAAGAGCCCCATCTACTGCGACAACCGCTTGATCCTGGGGCGCCCGAAGGTGCGCTCGCGGGTTGAGAGAGCCTTAGCCGACACGGTGCTAGAGGTCTTCCCAGGAGCGCAGCTGCTAATGGGTACCGCAACTGCGGGCATCGCTCACGCAGCCCTGAGCGCTGAACTGCTCGGTCTGCCAATGGGGTACGTGAGGTCGGGCGCGAAAACGCACGGCACAGGCAGCCAGATAGAAGGCGGGCCGAAACCCGGCGCGAAAACGGTAGTCATCGAGGACCTGATTTCCACGGGAGGGTCTTCGCTCCTCGCGGCGCAGGCGCTGCAGGCCGGTGGCCTCGACGTCATGGGTGTCATTGCGATCTTCACCTACGGGATGGAAAAAGCCACGAAGACCTTCCTGGACGCGGGCCTTCCGTCCGCTGCGCTCACTAATCTAGACACTCTGGTGCAGGTCGCGGTTGAACAGGAATACTTGAGCGCTGAAGAGGGCCCTGAGGTCTTGAGGTTCAGGGATGATCCCGCAGCCTGGTGGAAGGAGCAGGGCTAATGCGTCACCTAATCGACATTCGTGACTTTGAGTTAGCAGAGATTGATGAGCTTCTGACTTTGGCCGAGGACATTATGGCCGACCCGACGGCCTACCAGGAGGCCTGCAAACACAAGCGTTTAGCAACCCTGTTTTTTGAACCTTCAACCCGGACACGGCTCAGCTTCGAAGCTGCGATGCAGGCGCTTGGTGGGGACGTCATCGGCTTTGCCAGTTCGAACGCTAGCTCCACCGCGAAAGGCGAGTCCGTAACCGACACTGTTCACACTGTCGGGTGCTACGTGGACATCATTGCCATGAGGCATCCGAAAGAGGGCGCGCCGCACTTGGCGTCACTGCGCTCACCGGTTCCGGTTATCAACGCGGGCGACGGGGGACACAACCACCCGACCCAGACCCTGACCGACCTTCTCACGATCCGCAGCGAGATGGGACGTCTTGGGGACCTGAAAGTAGGGATGGCGGGGGACCTCAAGTTTGGACGCACAGTTCACTCGCTCATCACCGCACTGATCCCGTACCCGGGCAACTCCTTCACGCTGATGTCTCCCCCTGAGCTACGGATTCCTGACTACCTGCGCGAGCTTCTTGATCGCGAAGGTGTTCCTTACGTGGAAACAGACCAGATGGAAGAAAACCTTGGTGACCTCGACATCCTGTACATGACGCGGGTCCAAAAGGAGCGGTTCTTTAACGAGGCGGACTACGTTCGGCTGAAGGACCGCTTCATCCTGGACCAGGAGAAGATGAGGTTCGCGGCGCCGGGTATGAGGATCCTGCACCCCCTTCCCAGAGTGAATGAGATCTCGCCGAAGGTGGACAGCGATCCTCGTGCCGTTTACTTCAAACAGGTGAAAAACGGGATGATCGTGCGCATGGCGCTGATTCTGAAGTTGCTTGGGGGTGCAGAGTGAACATCGACGGCGTCGAAAACGGGATCGTCATTGACCACATCAAGCCGGGGGATTCGATGCGGCTCTACCACCTGTTAGGGCTGGGGGATCTGGAGTGCTCGGTCGCGATCATCCAGAACGTTGAGTCGAAGAAGTACGGGCGAAAAGACATCATCAAGATAGACGAAGAGATTGACGTTGATCTGGATGCCCTGGGGTACATTGACCCGCGCATCACCGTGAACCTGGTGAAGGACGGGGCCCTGTTTGAAAAGAAGCACTTGGAGCTCCCGAAGACACTGCGAAACATTGTGAAGTGCATGAACCCCAGGTGTATTACTTCGGTTGAGAGCGACGTGGACCAGGTCTTCACGTTGGTTGACGCGGAGCAGGAACTGTACCGGTGTGTCTATTGTGAGGCGCGTGCGGAGGTTCAGGAACCCTAACGCTGGACCAAGCCCCCGCCGCTCTTACGCTTTGGCTGCGGGTTGTAGCCATGAAACCGGTCGAAGAGGCTCTTTTTCGGCCACAACTCGCAGCCAAACGGAAGATGCGACCCGCGGCCAAAGCGAAGGGGCGGCGCGCATCGGCGCCGTTGGAAAGGGAGTTGAGTGACACCGGGCCAATGCGCCTGTCGGCGCGTATGCCGCTCGTAGCGGCTCAAGTTGGAGC
>CAYFRQ010000037.1:0-2103 GCA_964345615.1 uncultured Actinomyces sp.
GTTCCTGTCTTGGCCGTGGGTTTCGGGTTGGTGGTTTCTGCCCCGGTCGATGGTGCGTTGGGCGGTGATTTCGCCGAAGGACGTCCAATCCGAGTAGTGAGGGAGACATGAGCCAAAGGCTATGGGCGTTGAGAGCCAAAGTCGTCGGCGGGGGCTGTCGATCAAGGCCGGGAGGCGGTCCCTGTAGTGACGAGTGGACCCCATCCTTGACCCGAAGGCGCCCGCAGGCTGAGAGCCTTCCCGGGGGTGGTAGCAGATTGCGTGGTAAGGGGTCCCGGGTTTCCGAGGTGCGTGTTCATCATCCCAGGTCCCCGCTTAGCGCACCCCAACCGAACGAACGGGGAGCCGCAGCAACCCCGACCGAACGAAACGGGGACCTGGAGCGCCCCCCAACCGAACAGAGTAGACATAAAACAACGTTATTGGGCTGTTCTAGCTGTCGTTCGTTCGGTTGGGGTGGGGTTGGTTCCTACTTCGTTCGGTTGGGGTGCAGAACACGTCGCAGGGCGTGGTCTGAGACCTGACGCCCTCCACGCAAGATCCTCCCGTCCGCCGAACTGGCGTGCTGGGGACAGTCGGACCAGGCTGTCGTCCATGATCAGTTGAGCTTTGCTATGCGTGAGCGCCGAAAGTGTGGAGATCCGGCCGCTAGGGACTGTGGAGGCGTGAGGTGGGAGAACGCTTTGGGACGGCGGAGGGAAGGTGTGGGGGAGGGCGACGGGGAACGCGCCCCGGTGATGACCGCACGTCTCGGGCGTCCCATCCTGGGGTGACCTCAAGTCCTGGGGTGTCCCATCCTGGGGTGACCTCAAGTTCAGGTCGGACGGTTAGTGTCCGGGATATTGTGCCGTTGGGAGGTCCGATGAGCCCGGGGGGAGCAGTTACAGCGGGGGTGTCGAAGGATCCAGCGTTGCCACAACAACCTACTCAAGCAGGCCGGTTGGTTCCGGGGGAGCGGTTGGTTCCGGGGGAGCGGTTGGTTGAGGGGGAGCGGTTGGTTCCGGGGCAACAGCTTGCTCAAGCACCCGCGGTCCCGCCCCCTGTCACAGGGAACAACAGGCGACGGATTGCACTGGTCGTGGCTGGGAGCGTTGCCGCAGTTGCCCTTCTTGCTGTTCTTCTGGTTCTCCTGACGCCCGGCCCGGGTGCCACCACTTCCGATCCTGTGAGCTATAGGGGCTTTGATATGCATTGCGGGTCCCGCGAATGCATCGGCGTGAAGAGTTCGGGTGAGGCACTTGTGCTGGAAACGGATTGGGACGGGTCAGGCCCCGTCATGGTCCGTGAGACGAGGGTCCCAGCAAGATCCCAAATCTTCGCCCAGGATGATGCAGGCTCCGGAGCCTGGGTCGGCACTTTCAGTCGTGCCAGAGATGGTGTCGTGCGGGCCACCTACAACTTCGGGCTCACCTCTACCTATCCCGTTCCTGCAGGCCGGATGGATTGCGCCTACGTGGACCGGTACGTCCTTGCGAAAACTAGAGATGGCGAAGTCTGGTTGAGCACAACGAACGACTATGACGAAGGTGGCTGGTTTAAGCGACTAGACACCCTGGGCAGTCACGAAAATCCAGGCATGGGGGACGGTTTGGTCCTTTTCCAGGGCAAATATGACGGTCAAAGCACGCGCGTGGGCTGGCCTACTCCCTACTACCTAGAAGGCGGCGTGGAGGAGAGCGTCTCAGTCCCTGGCAAGACTTTCGATGCAGCACCTGGGGTCTACGTGCTCTCGGATGGGAGCGTCGTTTTGCTGGTTGGAGATGGCAACGAGGCGACCGGCGCCCAGCCGGCTTCACTTCCAGACAAAGGCGTCAGCGCCACGTACTGGCGCGGCACATTCCTGGTCCTGCTCCAGGATGGCTCCGTCTACACTTCGCCGGAACAGGACGATGACCGCATGCCAACAGAGATGGTCCACCTGAGTCTTCCCGATCGCGCTGCAGAGATCCGAGGTGGGTTGATCTTGCTTGAGGACGGGACCGTGTGGGCGCAGGCCCCAGAGTCCCCCCACGGGGACTTCTCTACTGCGACGCAGGTTTCGCTCCCCGAGCCTGCAAAGGTGCTGATGGGTGGTGGCTGGGTCATGCTCGAGAACAAGGAGCC
>CAYFRQ010000037.1:2203-14474 GCA_964345615.1 uncultured Actinomyces sp.
TGACCGAAAAAGAATCCCTGGACACGCAACGTTCAGTTGCTGCGGCAACGGCCGTGGGCCAAGGACTCAAGAGCAGGAGGGACGGGGACTGGCAGGGAATGGCGGGTGCCTTCAAGGAGTTCATTGCACTTGAGGAAGAGGGAAGAGTAGCGGATGAACTGTCCACTAGCGAACTCATTGACCTGGCCCGCGCCTACAGCTCCCTCAGCACCGCTTACCTCAACCTGGAACAGGGGGCAGATGCCGTGCAGGCGGCCAGCCGCGCGGTCGAAGTGGCCGAAGAAGCAGCCACGCGGAGTGAGACGGCTGGAAGTGGCGCAACGACTGGCAGTGGGCCGGTGGCCGGGGACAGGTCAGTGGTCGGCAGAAGCGAGAAAAGTACTGGCAGTCGGGCAACAGCTGGCAGTGGAGCCGCCGGAACGAACGGCGCAGCGCTACGGGCGCTAGCGTTCCACCTGTCCTACCTGGGTTCCGTGTACCTGGCTGCGGGTCGCCCGGGCGACGCTGTGCCTGCTCTAGAACGGGCAACTAGCCTCTACCGCGAGCTTCGCGAGTCCGGAGCAGACATCGACCCGGACCTCGAGCGGATTGCAGAGAGCTCTCTTGAGCGCGCTCGCCGTCGCCACCACGCCAGTCCAGCGTCTGGCTTGGAAAAGTCCTGACGAACCGGCGCGGCTAGCGGGCCAAGAAACTACATGTCGGCTTCGAGGTCATGCATCTTCTCGTCGACCTTGAGGTCCTTCTTGTAGTCGTCAAGCAGTTCGGCTGAGAAGTCCGGAACCTGTGTTTCCAGTCCCTTCGGGGTCCGGCGGTAGTTGGCGGAGTGCGTTGGGGCTTTCGGCAACTCAACCTTTTCTATTGGTACCTCTTGATACGGGATGGTGGACAGCAGGTGATGGATCATGTTGATCCTTGCGTTCTTCTTGATGTCCGATTCGACCACGAACCACGGAGAGGTGGGGGTGTCGGTGTGGATGAACATGTCATCCTTCGCCCGGGAGTAGTCCTCCCACCGGTTGACCGACTCAATATCCATGGGGGACAACTTCCACCTGCGGACCGGGTCGTGCAGCCTGGACCTGAAACGCTTCAGCTGCTCCTTTTCAGATACCGAGAACCAGTACTTGCGGAGCATGATCCCGTCGTTGATCAACATGTCCTCAAAGATCGGGACCTGTCGCATGAACAGGTTGTATTGGGCTGGCGTGCAGAAGTCCATAACCCTTTCGACTCCGGCGCGGTTGTACCAGGAACGGTCGAACAGGACGACCTCACCGGCTGCGGGTAGGTGCGCCACGTAACGCTGGAAGTACCACTCGGTTTCTTCCCTACCACTCGGAGCGGGGAGCGCTGCGACGCGCACGATACGTGGGGAGAGGTATTCCGTGATCCTCTTGATGGCGCCGCCCTTACCCGCGGCGTCACGGCCTTCAAACAACACAACGACGCGTTGCCCGGTCGCCTTCACCCACTCTTGCATCTTTACAAGTTCTGCCTGGAGCCTGAACAGCTCAGTCTCGTACAAATCATTGGGGAGTTTTTTTGTTTTTTTGGTCACCATGAGAGGTAGGGTACACTCCCCGCGCGAAAAGAGTGTGGTCTTCGCAGGGCTACCAATCTTCGGGGTTCACGCCAACCCGAACAGTCTGGAATCCCTGCGCCCCATACGTCAGGTGTGTGATGGACGCGTTGCCGATCGGTTGCCCGCTGTATCCGGTCGGGTCTAGCAACGGCAACAGGTTACGCGTGAAGGCTCCGTGGGAGACAACCACCAGGGCCCGGCCGCTCTGCCCCACTTCGGAGGCGCCCTGTCCGATCAAGTCGGCGGCGGAGGCAAGTCGTTCCCTGTACTGCTGCCACGTCGCTGCGTTCCCCGAAGTGTCTAAGGCAGCCAGAGCGTCCATCATTTCGGGTTCGCCGTAGCCGTGGGTTTGCAGCAGCATCATGTTGTCCCAGAAGGACGTTCGCTCGTAGTGGTCGGCATCGACCGAGATCCCCAAGTAGGGGAGCAGGCCCCGCCACATTTCCTGGTGCGGCCTGCCCTCGTACGGTCCGAAGTGCCACTCGCGTAACTCGGGCGCAAGCGTCACTTCGTGGATTCCCGTCCCCTCACCAACCAGCTGGGCGGTGTGCCTGGCACGGGACAGGTCCGAGGACACGATTCGCCCCACGGGACACCGTGAGAGTGCCTGACCTGCGGCCCTTGCCTGACTGACCCCCGTATCGGTAAGAGGGGTTTCCATCCAGCCCGACATGACATCCGTAATGTTCGCAACGGTTTGGCCATGCCGGATCAGATAGACGTTTGTTTCGTTGCCGGCCTGGCGGGCGGGGTCTACGGTCAAGAGGTCTCCAGTCACTGTGGTTCCATTAGAAATAGGTGGTGCTTCAACGACCCTACCCCGCCAGGGCCTGGCTCTTAGCTGAGCGTGCTCGGTCCCACCAGTGGCGACCCGATCCGTCCCGGCGATCAACTGATCAGCTAGGACTTGGTCGATTAGTCGAAGCTGTTCAGCGCCCGCACGATCTCATCCGCATAGAGGGCGGAACCTGCGCCTCCTGGGTGCGTGAGGTCTCCAGCCAGCAGGTCTCTGTTGGCGTCGGCTATTGGCGCCCAGTCCGCTACCCGCACTTGGTCCTGGTGGGCTGCGGCGACTTCGTAAATCTTTGCGTTCGCGTCGAAGATCCAGTGTTCGTGCTCCGGCCCGAAGCCCGTTACCAAAACGATCTTGTGCTCCGGACCCAGTGCTGCGAACATAGCCTCGATTTCCTGGTCCCTGACGAACCCGTTGATGGCAAGGGAGATGACAACGTACTCGCGCATCATTCCCTGAGCTTGAACGCTCTGCGCAACACTGGGGAAGTTGAGCATGGGACGGGAGACTTCGGAGTCGATGAAGACTCCCGGGAGCCGTTCGTACAACTGCGGCTCGGAGACAAGGGTTACCGAGTCCCCGATGATCGTGACCTGGTCACCAGTAACAGGGGCTGCTGCCGCGGCCGCAGCTGCGGCCTCTTCCTCGGCTATTCTTGCCGCTTCGGCCTCTTCCTCAGCCTTCTTTTCAGCCGCCAAGACTGCTTCTTCTGCAGCCGCGGATTTCTCGGCGTAGTAGCTGCCGAACCGTGAGATGTCCCAGGGGCCTGCGTCCACGTCCTCGGCCTCATTACCGCTAATCAGTTGTTCCGCAGAAGACTTGGCGGGGGAACTGATTAGCCCGTAGACGAACAGCGCGGTTGCAGCAAGAGCAGTAAGGACAAGCAGGGCTTGGAGCCGCTTCGCGAGCCCTCCAATGCTACGGAGCCAGGACTTCAGCCCGCCCATTCTGATTGGGGTCTCAACGTAGCGGTAGGACACCTCGGCCATGATCAGAGACGCGATCAAGACACCGAACCCGATGCCTAAACTGGCGCGGCGGAAGGTGAAGAAGGCTATGACCCACAGGGGCCAGTGCCACAGGTAAATGCTGTAGGACCTCTCCCCAAACCAGACCATGGGGCGTGACTGGAGCGCCAGCACCAACAGGTTTGAAGGGCCTGACAACGCGTCCGGTAGGAACCCGCGGATCACCAGTGCGGTGAAGATGGAGGCGGCCAGCATCCCCCACGGGTACATCCACTCTCCGTTTGGGACCGCTATCCCGATAGTGAGCGCGCCGGCAAGGCCAACCCAGGTGAGGACACCCCAGGTCCTGCGAGCCCCGAGCTTCAAATCAGGAATCTTCTTGACCATTACCCCGGGGACCGACAGCGCGATTGCTGCGCCGAGCATAAGGCCAAACGCGTGCGCGTCCGTGCCGACGTAGGCACGGGTGATGTCGCCCTCAACGTGAACCAGGTGCCAGTTCCAGCCCGCCGACAGTCCCGCCAGACCAATCGCCAGGAGGGGCCAGGTCTTCCTGGGCGCAAAGGCCAGGATCAGTAGCAGTAGCACCGGCCAAATCAGGTAAAACTGCATTTCGAGTGCAAGCGACCAGACGTTTGCAAGTAGCAGTGGCGAACGCTGCCCGAAGTAGGGGGCCGCATTCGCTATCTGAAGCCAGTTGTAGGTGCTGGTGAGCGAACCCAAGACCTGCCACGGCAACTGGACTAAGGCGTCTCCACCAGCGATCCGTGCAAGTGCGACGGTTCCTATAGTCGCGAAGACCACTGCGGGCATCAGCCTTCGGATCCGACGCACCCAGAAGCGCTTGAGGCGCACGTCCCCGCGAAGCGCGGTTTCTCGAAGAAGCAGGGATGTGATTAGGAATCCGGAGAGGACGAAGAACATGTCGACGCCGACGTAGCCTGCACCTCGCCATCCGGGGACCAGGTGATAACCCAGCACCAAGGCGGCTGCAAGCGCCCTTATCCCATCTAGGCCCTGGATCCGGGGAGGGCGCGGCGGCATTGCGGATTCGCGTTCGGCCGTGGGCGCACCGCGACTGGCAACACCTGTCATCGCTGGTCCTCTCGTCCGATGGGATGGGCCACTTCGCGAAACAAACCTTCTTTGCATGCTCGGCAAAGAAGGTCGATCGCGGAAAGCCTACTTTATAGCTTTCGGCGGTGGTAGTGGTTGTGCCGCTGCAGCGGGGTGACGTTCGCAGTGGATCTCGGGGCGCGTCAGCTCGGTGGACCCGTCTGGATGGGCACGCAGACGCTCCTTACTCATCCTTGGTCCACCAGCCCGGACGCCGATGCTTGTTTGTTGTGTTGTAGTTGAAGCGGACTCCCGCTTCCCTCGCGGCCCTCACTATGTGCTCGACTTGGCCGTTGTCGTAGATCCAGAGTGCGCCCTTGCTGCGATTGTCCACGACCTCAGCTCCAGCCTTTTTTTGCTTGCCTCACCGCTGTTTCGATCGGGCTTGCGGGTCCCCTCGGAGAGGGCTGTTGCTCGCCCTGAGTCGCGGTTTCCTTGGGGCGAGGAGGCTCAGCACCTTTTTTGGGGTCGTTTTGTTTGGTGCCGTGGCTTGCGTTTGTGGGAGTGTTTTTGTTTTCAGAGGGTTCTCGAGCAGTTAGAACACCGCCATCGGAAAACCTTAAGGCGACCGGGTCTCCTCGGTAAAAGCCTCTTCGGGCTATCAGCTTGGCTACGCTTCCGATGGTTGGACCGCCACTCGACCAGGTCACGAAGACATCTTCGCCTTCGCGGGTTGTGAACTTCTTAGAAGAGCCGGACGTTACGCCAAGTTCCAACGCAAGATCTGGTGGGACGGTTGCAGCGCGTCCCCCTGCCAGCTCGGCCGTAACGTGCGTGTGCCAGGTGAGCGCCCCTCGGTGTCTCACCCAATCCCCACCTCTTACTGTAGGTTTCGCGCCCTGTTGTGCGCCGCCACCCTCAGGTTTGGACCGTGCAGTGTCAGCCGATGCCGTTCTTTTCGAAGTCTGCGGCGCCTCGGGTGGTTTCGTCTCAGGAGAGGTCGCTGTTCTGGGTGTCGGCTTCCAGCTCTGAGTCCCTAGTCTTCGAGTTCTCGACCCGGCAGTCGGCTTCGCGGCGAGCTCGGAGAACCGTGCCTGGTACAGACCCCAGAGTTCTCTCAAGGACTTGTTGTCCGATTGTCGCACCCACACGTCCAGCGCTTGAACGTTTGCGCCCGTGAGAGCTCTGCTTGCTGCTGAGGGTGAGGTGACTTCCTGTCCCTCACGTAGCCTCAGCTTCCCGTCGCCAGTAACAGTCACCTCGAATCTTTGGTTCAGGTTTTTGCGGACCCAGACAAGGACATCGCCTGGCCTAAGCAACCCGACCTGGACGACGTCGGCCAGGCGCGTGGCTCTGCTACGAAAGACTCTGCCGCGGCCCGCCATTTGCAGAGCTTCGGACTCGCTTAGGACCAGAAGATCCGCCCCTGCACTGTCGTGTGTGATCCCCCAGTGCTCTGCGACTAAGCGAACCAAGTCTGAGTGGCGTTTGCGGAGCATTTCTTCGCTGGGCGGAACCCGCGGGTCAAGCAGTGTCGCCGGGGAGCGTTGTTGCGGCTTGCTGGGCGTGGTCAGCAAACAGATTCCGCGCCACGTCGTTTCTTTCCGAGCGCGCGTGTTATTCGTTGTTGATAAGACCATCGAGCCCAACTTGGAGCGCCAGGGTTCGGCAAGTTCGGTGTCTTTGACATCGGGTAAGGGGTTTGAGGGGAAAACACTCACCCAAGTCGAGTCAGGCGGAAGCAAACCATCGGGTCCCGCTGCTTGCCAATGCGCTCTGCGCAAAAGGGTCACTCGCTTAGCTGAGCGAGGTAGCTCTCCTCTCAGGGCAACCAGAGCATTGTAGATCAGGGAGTCAGGGAGATCGAAGACCTCGTTTGGTGGGGCTTCACCCGCAGACCAATGTTTCTCAAACTTGCTAAGGAGCTCCACCATCGCTTCAGCCCGTGCCGTTCGGTTGGAGCCGGCTAACGTGTGAACCCCAAAAACTCTATCCAGACCGCGTAGCAACCGGTCGCGTTCGCTGGCTTCCAAACTCTTGCTCACGACCCACATCGCGACGGGCTTCCACTCTCCGGAATGGTGGTCGTGGAGTAGGTCGAGAACCTCTGCGACATCGTCATTAAGACTGTTGTTCACGATGGAGAGTGCGTTGGACAGGGGCATCAGGACTTCGTCGATGAACCGCTTTCCACCGATCTCTGCGAGCAGGCCGTCCATGATCGTCGTCTTGAACTCTTCGGAGAGAGAGCGGCGGAGCGTGGACTTGGACTGTAAGACAAGCAGGTGACGGAAGAAAGCGTCCGGATCTGATTCCACCGCCACCAGAGATTCGTCCCACTTCTTGGCGTACACGGGTCGGTCTGACTCAGCAAGCGTACCCAGAATCTCTGCCTTGAAGACGTCTGACGCAGCCAGCGCGACACCGCGCGTGTTCAGGACCCCGAAGATCCGGTGCGCGTTTTGGAAGTTGTCTGTCTCGATGACAACCAACGAAACAGCCAGAAGGAACTCGACGAACAGCCTCAGATCGTCTGCGTCTTCGAGGTCGCTGAACGTGTCCCAGATGGCGTCAGCGCTCCGCCGCATCCTCCGCTGTCCCTCGGTCGCGAAAACGCTAACGTGCTGTTCCCGCAACCCTGCAAGATCCCCTTTTACGAAGTACGTCTCGAAGAAGTCGCGGTCCGATTCACGGACCTGCACCCGAGGTAGAGCTAACTCTTGCCGGATTGGGTCCTGCTCTGTGCTCAGGAAGCGCGTAAGAGGCTCTTTCAGGTGGCCTGGTGCAAACTCTCTCAAGATGGCAAAGATGATGGCAAGTGTTGTCAGTCTTTGCTGGCCATCCACGACCTCACCTACTGGGTCGCCTTTTTCGCGGATAACAACGATGGAACCCAGAAAGAAGTCGCTGTCGTTCCTATGCCACGCGGCCAGGAGATCCTCGGCAAGATCTTGGGCTTGATCGAAGCCCCAAACGTAGGGTCTCTGATAGTCGGGAACCACGTAGCGTCGGCGCTCACTAAGCAGGAACTCGAGCGACTCCTGGCGGGAGTCTATGGCCATTGAAACCTCGAACGATAAGTTTTCCACGCGGGTTCAGCGGCCCGCGTCCCCAGATAGCGTAGTTGAAGGAGTGAGCGGCTCGAAGTCCGCTCTGCGGGGTTGGATGTCCTCACTTCGGTGCCGTCCACGAGCGCTTGGAGAAAAGAGTTCGGGAGTTGAGCGAGAAGACGACTAAGAAGGTCGAGACGCCCGTTGAAATTAGTAGCCACCCAATCGCAAGCGTTATCGCGTCAGACGCGGCAGCTTGCCTCACGGCGATCGTGCGTCCGATAGCCTCGAGAGCCTTGATGTTTGCATTAGAGGCCTCGACAACCGCGTGCTCTGTATCGGAAGCTGCGTTTTGGATGCCGGTGTAAGCATCACCGCCGTAGGCCTGGTGCTGAGACCTCGAGCTAATGGTCACCATGTAGTCCGAGAGCGGGACGCTCCCTTGACTATCTGGAGAGACCATCCCGACACCGACTACGGCCGACACCGCCAGCCAAGCTGTAGCGGCAACGGTAGTCACCCACGCGGCTACTCTCTGCCTTGGGCTCCGGCCACGAGTCATGCTTTGTCGCTCTTCTACGGGCTTGTCCGCCTGTGTGTCTGCGTCAACCATTGGTTCTTGTAGAACCTTGTCGAGTGTTTCATCGGCTGTATCTAGAGTCTCTTTGTCCAGCGTTTCGTCTGTGCCCGCATCTGACATTGCTCATCCCTTCGAGAACCGTCTTGGTTTTCGTCAAAGTAGAACGAGGCTCCGACAGATTCGGGGCCTGGCTAGCCGTACGGGCAAGCACAGTCGGGGCGAGGCCTATGCTTAGGTGCGGCGCTGGTTGTTTTGCGGTGCAAGGATAGGCGAGTTTTTGCGGTGCAGGGATTGGTGAAATGGCGAAATACGACCCCATTGTCGAGCAGGCCCACAACTTCTACGAACCGGGGGTCCCGTATGACGTCCCGATGCCGCACTCTTCGCTCTTTAAGCTGCTAGAGGGGACCGCGAAGCGCTACCCGAACGTCATCGCCATTGACTATTTCGGGAAGACCATCACCTACAAACAGGTCCTAGACCAGGCTCTGCGCGCCGCCCAAGTCCTTCTTGACGCCGGGGTCCGCCGGGGCGACACAGTTGCCTTAGCACTCCCAAACTGTCCGCAGGCTTTTGTCGCGTTCTATGCCTGCCAAAGGATTGGCGCAGTTGCCGCGCAGCACAATCCGCTGGCTGCGGCCAGGGAACTGGAAGGTCAGATTGAGCGTCATGGGGGGAAGGTAGCGATTGCGTGGGAGCAGACGGTGGAGAAGCTTCCCATTGGGTCCTCGTCCCTAGAGACAGTGTTCTCGGTGGACCTGACCGCGCAAATGCCGCAGAAGAACAAGTTCCTGCTCTCTTTGCCGGTCGAGGCGGCACGCAAGCAGCGGGGAGCTCTTCGTGGCGACGTCCCCGCCAGTGTGAGGTCCTGGGACAAAGCCGTGAGGGCCGCAAGGCCGGCGCCGCACGACGTCCCGCACGCAAAGCTTGACGACATCGCAGTCATCCTGCACACCGGGGGGACGAACGGCGTTCCGAAGTCCGTCCCCCTCTCTCACAGAAACCTTGGCGCGAACGTTGACCAGTGCTTGTTTTGGGTTTTCAAACTGCACGAGGGCGCCGAGAACTTTTTCTCGCTACTCCCGTACTTCCACGCGTTCGGTCTAACCTTCTTTCTGCTGGCCGCCGTGAAGAAGGGTGCCAGCCAGGTTGTCCTCCCGAAGTTCGACGTGGACCTGGCGCTCGAAGCGCAACGACGGAGGCCCGTCACGTTCTTCGTTGGCGTGCCTCCGATGTTTGAACGGATCGCTAAGGGGGCGCTCGCGACCGGAACCGACATCACCTCGATCCGTTACGCGGTCTCAGGCGCGATGCCTCTTACCGAAGCGGTTGCGGCCATCTGGGAAAAAGCCTCTCAGGGGGTCATCTTGGAGGGTTACGGGCTGTCTGAAACCTCCCCCGTCTTGACCGGGGCACCCCTTTCGAAGAAACGACGTTTGGGAACTCTGGGACTCCCCTTCCCATCGACCCGCATTCGTCTGGTTGAGCTCGACGACCCGACTAAGGACGTTGAAGACGGGACCCCGGGGGAGATCATTGTGAAGGGCCCCCAGGTGTTCTCGGGGTACTTGGACGCACCGGAAGAGACAGCCCTAGCTTTTACGGAGGAGGGGTGGTTCCGCACCGGGGATATCGCGATCAACGATGGCGGTTACCTCTACCTGTCCGATCGCCGCAAAGAACTGATCCTTTCGGGCGGATTCAACGTTTATCCAAGCCAGGTTGAGGAAGTGCTCCGCACCCACCCCGACGTGAAAGACGTGGCAGTCGTGGGGATTCCGGACAAGGACCAGAACGAGGTGGTGACGGCCGCCCTGGTGATGGAAGAGGGCGCGGCTCAGCCAACTCTTGAACAGCTCCGCGCGTGGGCGAAGGGAAAGTTGTCCGGGTACGCGATGCCGAAGCAGCTGGCCTTCATCACCGAAATGCCGAGGAACCAGCTTGGGAAAGTGCTTCGTCGCGGTGTCAAGGAGCAACTGCTGGAGCCGGTTTCTAAGGCACTCGAGCAGGCGTCTAAGACTGTGACGGATTTCGTTGGTCAGGTTGGTGAGGCAGCAATGGATGCCCTGCCCAAGGCGGTGAGTTCCTTCGGGAAGCCCGACGAAAAAGATGCGGAGGACGATTCCGCGATAGGGGAGTCCACTGGCCCGTCAGCCGGATAGGCTCTGGATACGCCGCCGATAAATCTTCAACTAGCTGCAATTAGGAGGAAACATGGCCATCAGGCACGTCGTTCTTTGGGAGATTGGTATAGACGAACCCGCAATGCGTCGCGACACCATCGAGTTGCTGAGCGAACGGTTAGAGGCCCTGGTGGGCGTCATCCCAGGTTTGCTCTCGCTCAGTGCTGGCCCCAACTCCGTGAACCTGGCTGGGAACTGGGACATGGCTCTGGTCGCTGACGTAGAGGACCGTGTTGCACTGGACAGCTACGCCGTTCACCCGGCTCATCTTGAAGTCGCTAAAGACCTGCGCGCTGTCGCGACGGCGCGGGCAGCCGTTGACTTCGAAGTCGATCTGTGAGTGACCAGGAGGCGTTCGCTGCGAGGCAAGCGGAGGCTGCAAGACGACGTCAAGTGCTCTTGGATGCGCAAGAAGAAGCTGAAAGCAAGAAGGCTGCAGAGTTCCTTAGTCGCTTTGTGGCGGAGGCGAAAGCGACTGGGCTTCAACCCGAACCGTTGGAAGCGATTGGCTATGGCGGTAAAGGACGCGCCAAGACCGACCTTGAAGGCTGGTATCTGAAGACCGACCACACCCTGGCTGTTGACACGGATGGGAACTACTACATCCTGATCCGCGACCTGGGCTTGCTGGATCGTTTCCGCACCCAGAAGATGACGCCGTCACCGCCCCCGATGATCCTCAGCAAGGGTGGTCGTGATGGTGAGTCCATGGATCTCACCGCAAAACTTGATCAGATGCTTCCATCCTGGCGCAGGGGCGGCCGCGGCAGGTGACCCACACCGCCGGTCTGTTGGGCGCGGTCCTTTCTCTGCTTGGGTTTGGGCTTGCGCTGGGTCTGAACCCCGCGCTTTACGCTGCCACCGTCGACATGCTTGCACGCACAAAGAACCCCGGGCAGCGACTGACACTTATGATCGCAGGGCTTTTTGTGGGTGCGACGGCACTCTATTTCATCCTTCAAGGACTGAACCCTGACCACCTGGTGAAGGTAGTGGAGGGTGACCTTGACAAAGCCGTGATGGACAGGGTCGTTGATGCCGTCGCTGGGGGCGCGTTCATTGGAGCAGGTCTTGTACTTGCGATGTGGCGGGTGCACGAACCCCAGCTAAAGCAAAAAGAACCAAAGAAACCGAAAGAGGACGCTGGGATTTGGAGCTACTTTGTTCTGGGTCTTGGGGCGTCGGTCATTGGCTTTACAACGCTACCGATCATGTACCTGGTGGGCCGTGTTGTTGCTGCGGCCACCCACGTCTTTGTCTTGAAGGTTGTTCTGTACGCGTTGTTCCTTGTTGCGCTTGCGGCACCGTTTGTTCTCCTGGCTTTCGCCTGGTCGAGGTTTCCGAAGTTCACGGGAGCGTTCACTCGCTACTACACGAAACTGCTGAAGTTCGACTACCGGATTGTTGCTGCCGTCCTGTCGTTCCTGGTTGGTGTGGTGCTCATAGTCGGCGGCCTGACTGGCTGGTGACCAGGCTTAACCGGCCCTCTGCCTCACCTTCTCCTGCTCATCCTCTGCCTCCGCCGGTCCTGCTTGCCTGCCCTCTGCCTTCGCCGCGCCCCAAGATCGCAAGAGTGCGTCTGGGGTCGTAAGGGCACCTGGGAATGAGGTAGCTACTGGCTGTAGGGCTCCGAAGTGGTAGCCAATGGCAGCGGAAGGACAAACCGGTGCTTCTGTAAGTCGCAAAAAGGGCTTTAGCCGGTTTTGTCTTGTTTGGTTGTCTCCAGTGTCGGCTGTGGATCGGGGTCTGAGTGGTTTCAGAATGAGCTCCTCACCTCGGACGATGGCGCGCCCCTAACCCGCGACGAAATCGCCCCGGGTTGCCCTGTTAGGAGTCAAGTCGCCGCGGGCTGCCCTGTTAGGAATCAAGTCACCGCGGATAGGACTCGTTAGAAGGACCTGTCAGTAAGGTAGCGGGCCGGTAGAACCAAGGCTCAACTGTGCGGGCGCTGCTCCTGTTGTGAGTGTCAATCCCCGTCCGGCGCTGAGGCAGGGCCTGGGGCGCCACGACAGTGCACCAGAACGCATCTGTTGTTAGTCGGTGGCGGGTGGTGGCGAAA
>CAYFRQ010000038.1:0-14452 GCA_964345615.1 uncultured Actinomyces sp.
GGCTCAAACTCAGCAACCACCGTGCTCTGGTCAGAGACGGCTATGGGCTCGTAGCGGCTGGCGTGCCCGTTATTCACCGGTTTTCCCCGCGTCCTGAGCTGGCTCCCCAAGAATCTGGCGTTCATAGGCTGTGATAGCTCCTTCAATCACACCCAGCATGTAAACGACGCTCCATGTCACCAGTGGATGCGCATCACTGTTCTCCGCCCACGCGAGCACCTCAGACATCAACCGTGGCACATTCTCCGCCCGACTCCCTGTGTGGAGGACTTCTCCAGCGGCGTTCACTATTTCCACGTCCACCGTCCTGAACTGACCAGATTCAGGAATCAGTCCGGCCGTCAGAGTGCCGTGGGCCTCAAGGAAGTCCTCAACGCTCCACGGATCGAAACTATCTAGCGCCCTGTAGGCCGCGAGCGCATTCGCTGATTCTTGACGCTGTTCAGGTTGAGCAAAGACCGGTTCGTCTCGGTCCAGTGCTTCGACTTGTGCCAGCGCTAGCGTGTTCCCTTCAATCGCTGTCGTTGCGTGAGCAGCCGCAACACGACCCAGCCGCCTAAGTTCGACGTCCTCAAGTTGGTCGCCTCGGGCTTCTTCCAGCCGCTTGAGTCGCTCAGAGATCTCAGCGATCCGCTCAGTCCACGACTCCTGCCAGGTGTAGAAGTCAGACAGGCCAAGAGGCTCATCAAACTCCGCATTCCAGGAATACTCACCCGTGACCTCAGGGTTCTCCGAAGTGCTCACGCTCCCAACTCCTTGAAGGTCAGCAACTTGTCCCTGTAGTACTCGTACTGCTTCCGTCGGGCTTCAAGCTCCGCAGGCAGGCCGACGCTGATGTCGTTCACCAGCGCATCGAACTTGTCGAGGATGGCTGCGATCCGGCGCTGTTCCTCCATAGGCGGGAGAGGAAGGCGGACTGAGCGTACGATGTCGGCGTTGAGATTCTTGACAGTGCCCGCCCCCGCACGCGAAGCGAACGCTCTTTGGACGTCATCCGAGCGGAGCAGATAGTAGAGGTAATCGCGGTCGTACGCGTCGTCGAACCCTGAGATGACCAGCCATCCGTCATGTACGCAACCTTCGATTGCGGATATGTAGGGTCGACCGAAACTCATAGAGTTGGAGAGGACGAAATCACCGGGGCGAATGGTGCGCGATTTCGTTGCGCCTTCCAGTGTTATCCGCTGTTCTGTCTCGGTCACAAACTTTCCACCTGTTGGAACGTCACCAATTTTGATCCAAGGGACACCGTCTTCGGCGTCAGTGACGAACTTTGCGATTGGTCTCGGCGACGCTCCTCGCACTACTTTCGCCACTTCACCGAGCTTCAGGAAACGCGCCTGACCATCGACGGCCAGTAGACGTTCAGCGAAATGCTCGTATTGCTTCCGTCGCGCTTCTAGCTCCGCTTCTAGCTCCGCTTCTAGCTGTGAGAACAGGTCCAGCGTTTTCACAATCTCGCGTTGCACTTCGAGCGGTGGAACTGGGATGCTTATCTTCGCCAGTGCGGTGCCAGAAATGCGGCGAACCTTGGTTCCGCTGATGTGACGCCTCTTTTGAGCCTGGAAGTCTCCCGATTGGAAGAAGTAGGCGACGTACTTGGGTTCCAGGGTGTGGCGGAAAATGAAAGCGTCTCCGCTAACCACAGCGTCGTCCACACCAAGCCAAGCGGTGGCTTTGCCGACCGCTTCGTCGTCCTCACTCGTCGTTGCAATGACAAGGTTTCCGGGCTTTGCGCGCCTCCACCTGGGGGAAGAGGCGTGGTCAACGAAGGACTTTGTTTCGGTGGCCCAAGTGCCGTAGTGAGTGTGGATCTCCCCGTAGTGGATCGCAGGGACACCCCGGCCCCTAAGATCCTTTTTCTGCAACCCCGTACCCCGAACGAACTCACCGATCTCCCCCAGGGGCCTGAACTCCACACCGTCTGGGCAGAGTTCCTCGATCATGTCGTCGATGCGACTCATTTGCTAACCACTTTGACGTCGGCGCCGAGCGCTTCTTCTGCGCCTTCGAGCGCTAGGAAGCGATCGAAGTCGCTCACGAAGAGTCTGTCCTGGATAATGCGGTAGCGCTCAAACTCGGTCTCTGCACGAAGCTTGGCTTGTTCGTGGGAGATCCGGCCTGGTCCGGTTAGGATCTCCTGCTCGTTGAACTCCAAGAAGCCGTCAAGTCTCGAGGCCCAGTCCTGCATCGACATCGGGATTTTTCGGGAGGCCTGGAGTTCCGCGTAATCCAAATACATGGACACGATCCGGTTCAGGAAGTCGAGCTCCTTGTCCGTCAGATAGTCCTTGGCGATGGTCACGTCGGTCTTGACGATCTTGCCCGTAGGCGCAGTCTTCCAAGAAGTGAGCCCCATGTGGGGCCTATCAGAGTCGGCACGGTCCACGATCAGTTCAGCTGCCGTGTGGCGGTGAGTCGCCCAGTGGAGCTTGTTCTGAACCAACGCAAAGAAGTTCCTGGTAGTCGAGGCTCCCGGGTCATAGTCGAAAGCGGAGGCGTAGATGTCGGTGATCTTCTGGTAGAACTTGCGCTCTGAGGCGCGGATGTCCCGGATGAGTTCGAGTTGACGCTCGAAGTAGTCGTCGGTGAACATGTGGCCGTCTTTGAGACGCTCCACGTCCATCGTCCAGCCTTGGATGGTGTAGTCCTTGACGATCTGTCCGGCCCACTTGCGAAACTGGACTGCTCTAGGGTTCTGAACTTTGAATCCCACCGCGATGATGGCCTGCAAGTTGTAGTGCTTCGTGTTGTAGGTCTTGCCGTCCGCGGCAGTTGTTAAGTACTGCTTAACAACTGAGTCTGGAGTGATCTCCCCATCGGCAATCAGTCGCTTCAGGTGTTGATTGATGGCTGGGACGGACACATCGTAGAGCTCAGCCATGAGCTTCTGAGTGAGCCAAATGTTCTCGTCCTCGTACCTCAACTCGATGGCTTCGTCGTCGCCACCGGTCGCCGCAACAAAGGTTAGGTACTCAGCGGAGGAAGAACGGACCATGTCGCTCATGCGCTCTGCCCCTCAAGGTCGGCAACGATCGCGTCGATTTGGGTGCGCAACTCGGCTTGGCGTTTAACGATTCTTCCGATCTCGGCGTTGAGAACGTCGATGTCGATGACTTCGCGGGTGTCCTCGGGCTCCACGTAGCTGGAGACGGACAGGTTGTAGTCGTTCTCAGCAATCTTGTCGCCGGGGACGAGCTCGGCAAGATAGTTGACATGCTCCCTGCCGCTTAAAAGCTCCAGGATGCGCTGGCGGTTAGGTGGGGTGAGCTGGTTTTTGTTGCCAACACGTTTGAACTCCTGGGACGCGTCAACGAAAAGAATCGAGTCATCCAGCTTCGACTTCTTGAGCACGATGATGCAGGTGGCGATGGTGGTGCCAAAGAACAGGTCGGGTGGGAGCTGAATGACGGCGTCGACGTAGTTGTTGTCGACTAGGTACTGGCGGATCTTCTTCTCAGCGCCGCCTCTGTAAAGCACGCCGGGGAACTCGACGATAGCGGCGGTGCCGTCAACTGCCAGCCAGGAAAGCATGTGCATGGTGAAGGCAAGGTCGGCTTTGGACTTGGGTGCAAGAACGCCGGCGGGAGCGAAACGGGGATCGTTGATGAGTAGCGCGTTGGCGTCCCCCGCCCATTTGATGGAGTAAGGGGGATTGGAAACGATGGCCTCAAACGGTTCATCATCCCAGTGGTAGGGGTCCATCAGGGTGTCGCCGTGAGCGATGGAGAACTTTTCGTACCCCACGTTGTGCAGGAACATGTTCATGCGGGCCAGGTTGTAGGTGGTCAGGTTGATCTCTTGACCGAAGAAGCCTCCAACATTCTCAGGGCCTAAGACTTTTGCGAACTGCAGCAACAGAGACCCAGAGCCGACGGCAGGGTCGTAGACCTTGTTGACGCGCGTCTTGTGCCCGACGGTGATCTTGGCTAGGACCTCGGAAACCTCTTGGGGAGTGTAGTACTCGCCACCAGACTTGCCTGCCTGAGAGGCGTACATCTGCATCAGGTATTCGTAAGCGTCACCGAACAGGTCGATTGACTGGTCTTGGACGTTGCCGAGCGGCAAGTTACCAATGGCGTCCAGGAGCTTCACTAGCTTTTCGTTGCGCTTCGCGACGGTGTTGCCGAGCCTTGAGCTATTGACATCTAAATCGTCGAACAGGCCCTTGATGTCGTCCTCACTGGCGGTGCCCGCGGCTGAACCTTCGATGTTGTCAAAGACCCTTTCAAGGGTTTCGTTCAGGTTTTCGTCGTTGGCACCGCGCCTGCGAACGTTCTCGAAGAGCTCGGAGGGAAGAATGAAGAACCCTTTTTCATTGACGGTGGTGTCGCGGGCCTGCTCAGCGTCTTCATCAGGAAGCAAGGCGTAGTCGAAGTCAAAGCTGCCCGCTTCTTGCTCGCCCTGGTTCAAGAAGGTGGTCAGGTTTTCAGAAATGAAGCGGTAAAAAAGCATCCCCAGGACATAGGACTTGAAGTCCCAGCCGTCCACGCTGCCGCGCAGGTCATTCGCGATCTGCCAGATGGTTTTGTGTAATTCGGCGCGCTGAGCTTCACCCGTGTTTGGAGTCATCCGTCCTCGATTCGCAGGCCCGCAGCGGTGCTGGCCGGTGCTAGGAGTTCGTATTAACGGTAGCGCAGAGCACCGACAGAAAACCCGTTCGGGTGGTGTGGATCGCTGCGCGGCCTCATAAGTGTCTAGCTCCCATAGAGCCCGGAGCCCTGACCCGTAACCAACGTGACGGTCGCCAGGACGGCTTCCGCAACCGTGCGTCACTGTGATCCCACTTCATTGCATCCAAGTGCTCAGTAGGCCTCACTTAGCCTCACTTAGCGAACCGTGCCGGTTTTGGTTCAAGCTGCTTCCAGTCCTGCAACAGAACCCCCAGCAGTCCTTCTCGATCCACGAACTCACCGGGTCGACTGGACTGACGCCGGCAGCTGCACGCACGGCTATGAGGTCCCTGGTCGATTCGGGACAGGTAGAGGCCACGGCTCCGCCAACCAGGCGCAACCGCCGCTACCTCATCCGCAGGGGATAGCCCGGATTGCTGACCACCCTGCTGGCACTGGGCAGCACTGCGCTCACAATGACGCGTCGGGGGTTCAAGTAACCCCGCGCTTGCTGAGCAAGATCGACAGATCGGTGTGTTTGAGGCCTCAAGATCGCGACGCTATCGGCGGCGGCGCCGCACATGAAGCTATGGCGGCCTTTGTGGACCACAACCGTAGAGGCCTTCATCCAGGATCGCAGCGTGACGTGGGGACCCACGTCCGCTCGGTTCAGACTTACCACTCACCTACCGCTCACCAGTCAAGGTGGTAAGTAGGTGGTAAGTAGGTGGTAGGTGCGCGGCAGGCTTCCGCATACTCGCTGGTTGGCCGGAACCGTCGGGTGCCACGACTCTCCGTTCAGGCGTGCGGTCCTGCGTGGTCCCAGAAAGTCTGCGACCTCGCCTGACACGATCCAGACCTTCTGTTTCCAGCTCGCTGCAGGCCATTCTCCGGGAGCTGCTTCACGCGACACGAACGCGTCGTGCCAGGGAGAAATTGGTGGCTACGGGCCAGCCGTCAATCACTGTGCCCGAACGCAGCTGACTAAGCTGCGGTAAGGACCGCAAGCGAAGGAGTGGTCATGAAGACCAAGACCCACCGGCAACATGGCGTGACCGTGAATGAGCACCGGCTGAGCCTCCCCTTGGATCACTCCCTTCCAAGCGGGAAGCAGATCGAGATCTTTGCAAGAGAACTCATTGCTCCAGGACAGGAAAACGCTCCTTACCTCCTGTTCCTGCAAGGCGGTCCGGGTGGTGCGGGCCCTAGGCCAGGAAACTTCAAGGACGGGTGGATAGGGCAGGCGCTGAAGACCCGCCGAGTGGTGCTTCTGGACCAGCGGGGAACCGGGCAGTCAACGCCCTTCACGACCCTGACCGCCCCAAGCGAAACTCAGGAACTCGCCGACTATCTCAGGCTGTTCCTGCAGGGGCAGATAGTTGAAGACGCGGAGGTCCTGCGCCAGGAGTTGGGGGTTCAGCAGTGGGAAACACTTGGCCAGTCCTACGGCGGGTTCCTAACGCTCGCCTACCTGAGTGCTCACCCCAAATCCATCAGCGGTTCCTACTTCACTGGCGGACTGCCGGGCTTAGTCCCTGTTGACGAGATCTACAGGCTCACCTACCGCCAAGCGGCGAAGCGTAACCAGACTTACTTCGCCCAGTACCCGGGCGATGAACAGACCATCAGGGAAGTTGCCGCACACCTGGCAGACACCGAGGAACTCCTCCCTACTGGGGAGCGCCTCACCCCAAACCGCCTGCGCATGGTTGGCATGTCCCTGGGCGGGGAGCTTTCCTACGACCAGCTGCACTACGTGTTCGAGGGACCTTTTGTCAGTGTCCAAGGTGAGCGGAGGCTGCACCCCGATTTCCTTGCGGAAGTTGGCGGCCGTGTTTCACATCAGAGCCGGCCGCTTTACGCCGCCTTGCAGGAAGCGATCTACGCCCCAACGTCGCCGGGTGGCACCCGGTGGGCGGCAGAGCGCATCAGCACGGAGTTCCCCGGGTTCCGGTTGGACGCAAACCCACTGGACAGAAGTGAACCCTGGTACCTAACCGGGGAACACATGTTCCATAGTCTCTTCGAAGAAGACCCGGCGCTCCAACCATTGCTCGGTGCTGTCGATCTGCTTGCTAACTCCGAGGACTGGGAGCCCATCTACGACTCAGCCGTCCTTTCATCAGTTGAAGCACCGATGGCGGCAGCAATCTACTACGACGACATGTTCGTGCCCCGCACGCTTTCAGAGGACACCGCGGCTCTGTTCCCAAACATGAAGACACTCATCACCAACCGCTACCAGCACGACGGACTCCGCGCGGCGGATGTGTTTAGCCAGTTGCAGGCACTGCGTGGGGACTAGCGGGGCGGCACCGACAGCGCTCACTGAGCGGCAATGGAGAACGTGGTGACCAGCAGCGTTTAGTAGCAGTCAACGCGGCAACGTATGCCCGGGATCCGTTCGAGCTTCGCATCGTGCGTGATCAAGTCGACGCCCAAGTGCTCAGCGAGCGCCAAGTAGGCCGCGTCGTAGCTGGTGGCGTTAGTTCCGAGTCCCCACACCCTGTCTGCAACAGTGCGGAAAGGCCAAAGCTGAACGGGAACACTCAGAATTTCACGGTAGGCCTGTTCTGCCTTTTCTGGAGTTAGAAGGCCAGCGTTGCGTTGACGCCGGAGGACATTCGCGACTTCAACGTGAAGATGTTGCGGGGCATGAAGCGACTCATCCGCCAAACGAGCCCGCAACTCATCGGCGTCGCTGCAAAGCCAAGCTTCCAAGAGGGCAGAGGCATCAACCACCGCACTCATCTGCGATCAGCTTCAAGGTCCTCCAGGATGCGCTTGGCACTCTCCGGGTTGTTAGAGCGAGCAAACTGCTCAGCGAGCCCAACCCAATCCTCTGGACTGGGCTCCTCCGCAATCCTCCGCAATTCGCGCGAGAGGAACTCCTGAAGCGAGCGCCCTGAGCGCGCCGCGCGTCCCGCAAGCGCGTCCCGAGTCTCCTCAGGGACATGACGGATGGTGATGGAAACGCTCATGCATGCATTCTAGCAGCACTCGGGACGGGTAGGCTACGGGGCCGACGGAACTTGGGGAATTCGCTAGGTTCAGCCCTCCACCGGCCGAGCCAGCGCGCCCATAGGGTCCCAGGCGGGCAGCACCAGCGGTTCCTGGTCCAACGCGGCCTGTTGCTCTTCGGACAGGTCGGCCTTCTTCACCACGACCTCGAACACGAAGTCGGTGAACCAGTCATCATCCATGGTGAAGTAACCCTTATCGCCAATCTCATCTCCCCACGAGTTTTCGACCCGCCACCTACGTGGCTGCCCGTCTACCTCATCAACGCCAGTAAGGACCATCGCGTGGGTCATCATCGATTCTCCGGTTAGCACGCGCTGCTCCTTGGTGGTGCTCAGGTCGACGCCAAGAATGCCCGGGTAGTCATAGATGTCCCGGACCAGGAGTCCCGCTTTGCGGTCTGAATGCTGTCCGACGTCGCAACCGAACCAAACCGGCTCCCCGTCGTTGAGAGCTTTCGCAGCGAGCTCCTTCATTGTTTCCACATCAACGTTCAAGTACTTGACCTCTGGCCCGCCAACGACGTTGCCCAGGTGCGACACGGTGAGTGGGGCGTTCTTCGGATGAGCGGTACGAGGGTCGTCGACCAGGCAAACGTAGTCGTCTAAGTCCAGGTCAACATACTTCTCCATGAACTCGATGGGCGTCATCTCCCCATCCCTGTGGAACTCCCCATCCTTGTCCCGCCACTGCCAGTCGAAACTGGTTGGAGGAATCCCCAGGTTGATAACCAGGATCCGATAGATGTCCTTCAGGACGCGGTTCTTAAGGGCGCGACGCTCCTCCTGCGTTTCCAACTCCCGCATCTCGAGAGCAGTGCGACGTAGCAGTACCCGTAGCTGGGCGTTCATAGGCCCTGTGTTTGAGCTGGCAACAGTTTCTGGCATGACCTCCTGTGGGATGACCCCGTGCTTTTGGAACACGCCGACCAACATGTCCCACTGGCCCCCGTCCCCCAGGACGTCGGCCAACAGGAATTGGGAGAGGCGCGAGTCAAGCTCTTCCCCATCGCCTGCTAGTTGCAGCTGGTCTTCCAAGAAGTAGTTGGCGCGTTCAAGCTTGTCCCAGAAGAGCGCATAGTTCTGGGAAAGCTCAAAGTCATCTGTCCCGAGCTTCTCCATGACGCCAGCCCTCATGATGTTGAGCGCGGCGAACAGCCAGCAACGTCCTGACTTCTTCTGGTTCGCCACCTTCCACTTATCGAGCTTTGTTGACATGGAGGTGGGAGTAACAGCTTTTTGCCGGTCCAAACTTGCCGCATCTATGCCGCCCGCGGTGACCGCATTCGTTGACAGACGCACCTGCGGATCCGTGTCAATGTCGGCGCGGATCTCAGCGACTAGTTCGGGGGTAAGTTCGGCGGGGTTGTTCAACGTTGCTCCATTTCCCTATTTGGTTTTGCTGTTGCGTCTTGCCTGGTCACGATGGGCCCGATCTTGGAGCCTACTCCTGTGCGGGGCCGAAGGTGGCCGGCGGTTTCCTCGTGGTCTTGCCGTCTAAATGAAAGTTGGGGCGGAACAAGTAGACGTTTCGGATCTCGGGCACCGCTTGGCAGTCAAGATGGGGCCAGAACCCCAAGTCCGGCGCTGCGAGCGGCATCAGCTAGCTCGCTGTCGTAAGTGGCAATCTCGTCGACACCAAGCCTCAATGCGGTCGCTAAATGAATCGCATCGGCAGAACGTAGCGGCGTATGGGTTCCGGCGGCAAGCAGATCTCCCCGTGTAACGTCAATCAAAATGACGGTGTCGAGCACCGCTTGGACCGCCTGAACCTGGATAAAAGCCGGGTTGCGACCTGCCGCGCAATGCAGTTCCGTATGCAGAAGCCAGGACGCGACCAGTTGCCGAGGTGATCCAAGGAGTTCTTCAACCAACGCGCCCGACTCCTTCTCCTCAACAAGTAGCTTCATAGCTGCGGACGTGTCGAGGTATGTGGTCTTCACCAGTGGCCCCGCGCGTCCCTAACGATCTCTGCCGTTGTAGCGTCCGCCTTCACCCGACGAATGCTCCTGAGCGTTGAAACTTCGGCACGAGCTGGACGTGCCGCCCCGGCAGCCAACAGGTTCTCCAAGACGGTCGCCCCGACGGGCGTGAGACACGCAACGGGTCGCCCGTGGTTGGTGATCTGCAACGACTCACCCGACTCGGCGCGACGCAACACCTCGGCGCTACGGTTCCGTAGTTCTCGATGCGCTATCGTCTCCATGTAGCACAGTGTAGCACTAAACCTGAGTAAGGTTCGCAGCACGGCCAATACAGCAAAGCGTGGCGCCTACTAGATGACGCTTTTCATGGGCTCTGCACGTCTAGAAACGTGTCTGGGAAGATCCAAAGCCCAAGTTCCGTTGCAATTCGACCTTTCTGACGTCTTCCACATGCCCCAGTTAGCTAGCTCACATAGAGTGGACCTGTAGACCAACCCACAATTTCTCAGGAAAAGTGATGAGCGAAAAAACAGAAGAATTGGATCTCGAGGCCGTTTACAAGGACCTCCACGAAAACCCCGAACTGTCCTTCCAGGAGTTCAGGACAGCTGAGATTGCTGCGAAGCATTTGGAAGAGCTGGGCTTTGAGGTAACCAGGGGTGTCGGCAGGACCGGCGTTGTTGGGATCCTGCAACGAGGCGAGGGCCCCACCGTCCTGGTCCGCGCTGACATGGACGCGCTCCCGGTAGAAGAAGAAACGGGCCTCCCCTACGCCAGCACCAAGATCGGCACCAAGGCAGACGGCACCCCGACGCCGATCATGCACGCCTGCGGGCACGACATGCACACAACCTGCCTGATGGGCGCCGCCGCAAAGCTTGCTGCCGACCCCGACTGGACCGGCCGCCTGATGGTGGTGTTCCAGCCGGCTGAAGAGCTCGGTCAAGGCGCACAAGCAATGATCGACGACGGGATTTTCGAACGCTTCGGCAAGCCGGACATTGTGCTGGGCCAGCACGTCGCGCCGCTGCCTGCCGGCGCCTTCGGGGTTCACCCAGGCCCTGCGTTTGCAGCATCCGACGCACTCTTCGTCGAGCTGTACGGCAAGGGCGGTCACGGCTCCCGTCCCGAAACCACCATCGACCCTGTGGTGATGGCTGCAAACTACATCACCGAACTTCAGCAGATCGTCTCTCGCGACATCGCAGCCACCGACATGGCGGTTGTCACCGTCGGGTCGGTCCATGCGGGTAGCGCTGCCAACATCATCCCCGACCACGCTGAGCTGAAGATCAGTGTTCGAACCTTCGACCCTGAAGTTCGGGAAACGGTTCTGGGGAGGATTGAGCACTTGGCGAAGGCAGCAGCTTTTGCGGCCGGTGCCGACAGGGAGCCGCTGGTCCAAACCTCCTACTCCTTCCCCGCTGTCGCAAACAGCCCGGTAGCGTGCGCTGAGGTGGAGGCATTGTTCAAGACCATCCCCGCTATCGTCATTGACCCGGGCAGCGTCACAGGGAGCGAGGACGTCGGCCTGTTCGCGCTCGCCGCAGGAGCCCCGATCTGCTACTGGCTACTCGGTGGGGCGAACCCCGTACTCTTCAAGGACGCGAAGACGCCGAGGGAATTCCAAGACATCGTCGCCACCCTGCCCTCCAACCACTCCCCGCTTTTCTATCCCGTGATGCAGCCGACCATAAAGTATGGCGTGGAAGGCCTGTACCTGGCAGCGAAGAACTGGTTGGGTCAGAAAGACCCGGTTGAGTGATTGACCCCTTGGCCCGCCCTGCCACAGTCGTTGTGGTTGGGGCGGGCCAGGCCGGTCTCTCGGCCGGCTACCACCTGCTTCGCAGGGGATTCGTCAGTGCCCTGGACCGCCCTGAAGCTGACAGGTCCTTCGTGATTCTGGATGCAAACTCTGCCCCGGGTGGCGCCTGGCAACACAGGTGGGAATCCCTCACCATGAGTACGGTGAACGGGATCTTTGATCTGCCAGGTTTCCCTGGTCCACTCCCCGTGGAATCTGTGGAGACGGAAAACGACAATCCAGCCGGTCCCCTACTGGTCCAAACGGATCGGGGTGCATGGGGCGCGAAGCGGTACGAGTGCTAAGCCGATTCTTCAGCGACTAGCTTGGTTCGTCGGCCGAAAACCTTCAAGACAACACCGGCCGCGAGCGCAGACAGCGCCTCTCCCAGTGACAGGGCTATCCATATCCCCAGTGGGCCCATTGTTCCCAGCCCTACGACCAAGGGAAGCTTGATCCCGACCAGAGTCCCTATTGAGATCAAGTACGACGCGGTCGGTGCACCCAGGCTCTGGAAGTAGGCTGAGATGATGTGGGCGATGCCCGCAAACACGAAACCGACAGCGATTATCCGCAGGGCTTCCGTGGCCGCGTTTTGTGCTTCTGGAACAGACAGGAAAGCATCCACAACTGTGGGCGCAAATGCTACGACAAGCGCTGCGGTCCCCGCGCCGTAAATCAGGCTTGCCCGGACGCTGAGCGTGAGCGTTCGACGAACCCGCATCCCCTTCCCAAGCCCAGCATTGTAGGCGGCGATGGGTTGAAGGCCCTGAGCTATTCCCGTCTGCGGCATCACCACGAAGGTCTGCACGCGAGAGCAGACCGCATACGCAGCAAGGACTAAGGCACCCGAGACAGCGAGCGTGGAGTTAGTCACTACGGCAAGCATGGTGGCCCCGAACCCAGCCAAAAAAGACGGTGCACCGATTCCAAGGACTGCCTTAGCAACACTCCAGCGGGGCCGCAGATCGCGCCAACCTATCCGATAGGGGCGGTGGCGCTGGATGAAGAAGAACCACATCGCCATGCCCGCCGACACAGCCTGTCCGCCAACTGTTCCTAGAGCGGCTCCCGTGACTCCCATCTTGAAAACGAAGATAAACAGGGGGTCCAACACGATCTGGACAAACACCGCAACGGTCCAGACCATGGTCGAAAAGAACATGCGACCCTCGGCGCGGATCAATGATGAAAACCCTGTCGAAAAGATGGCGCCAGCAAAAATCACGGCAGCGTAAGGACGCGCGTAGGGAAGGGTTTCGTCCGTAGCACCCACTAGGCGCAAAAGGGGATCCAGAAACAGCAGTCCTGCAACTGCGACAAAGATGGCTGCAGCCCAGAAAATTGAGAACGAGGTGCCGGCGGCCCGGCCTGCTTCTTCGGGACGGCCCGCGCCTAGGCTTCTGGAAACAAGCGAGGCCCCACCTACCCCGACAGTGGTAGAGACAGCGCCGAGCAAAAGAAGCAGGGGCGCAACCAGGTTCACCGCGGCAAGTGCCGTCTCCCCGACGCCGCGCGCGACGAACCAAGCGTTCGTTAGGGCGTAAATGCCGTAGGCCCCCACAGAGAGCGTTGTCTGGGAGCAAGTCCACCACAGGAGGCGCCCTACCGGCCGGGTCCCAAGATCTTGGACAGCACGCTTGGCCCCGGTCATTACGAGGTGGTGGGGGTCTTCAACAGAGCCATAAGCGCATCGAGCTGTTCCCTGCCGAAGGCGTAAAGTTCCTTTTCAGTACCGCGGTACTTAGTCTCAACGATCATGACAAGCGCAAGGCAGAGTGAGTACAGGCGACGGCGCGTACGTTCACTTCCCGTTAGGTCGTCAATCCCGAAACCAACCATGAAGTCGGTCGGGTCTCCAAAAAACGGAATGTCAAGTCCTGTGAGTCCCGCTTCCATGAGGGGGTCGCCCCAAAGAGATCGTTCGTGGTCCAAAATGGCGACAATGTGACCATCCTGGATCATTGAGTTCTTTGCCCAAAGGTCAACCTCCACCAAACGTGGAACGGTCACCTCATCGAGTGTTTCATCGTGCTGGGCCAGGACGTCCAGAACCTCATCATCGCTCCAGCCAAGATCGACACCAGCCCGCTTCCCGTCGTCGAGAATGTCTTGGACCATTGCAGTGAAGGCTTCACGCCACGTGAGGTAACCCGGGCCGATCAACGAGCCAAAGTGATCCCCCGTAACCGAGTTGATTTCCCGGTTCAAGGCTCCGAGTTCGCGCATGCCGGCAGCCACAACCTCGGGTTCCAACAGGCCAGCATCCGCGCTGAACCCGAAATTGTCTGCGTCAACGAACTCCATGAAGAAGAGATCGGCATCAACCACTTCGTGAGAAAGGTCGGCATGCAGGATCCTGGGCACAGGCACGTTAGTCTGCTCAGACACCAGTCGCATAGCCTCAAGCTCAGCCCTCATCATCCCCTGCTCGCGGGTGAGTACTGGGACGTCTGCGGGCGGAGCGATTTTCAGAACCACTTCCTGGCCGTCGCGCAGGCGAATCCGGTAGGCAACGTTAAACCAGCCCTCGGTGATCTCCTCTGCGAACTCGTCCTCAGTGGGCACTTGGTCCGGGCCGAAGGCTCGACTTATCAAGGTGCGCAGGACTTCTTCGGACTGCCGGTTCTTCGTGTAGCTTTCCATTCAAAACCCCATCTGCGCTTTGGCTGCGGGTTATAGACCTTCTCCCGGTAAATAGCGCCACTATCAGCGTGCAACTCGCAGCCGAAGGGAAGAAAGCTCGCAGCCGAAAGGGAGAAAATGAGCAGGTTAACAGAGAGAAATGGTGGAGCCAAGGGGACTCGAACCCCTAACCCCCTGCTTGCAAAGCAGGTGCGCTACCAATTGCGCCATGGCCCCTGAGAGACCCACTTTACTAAGTCGCTCCTAGCTGTGCCACGCCCTGGGTGTGTCTACCAAGTCATAGACTGCCCTACCCACAAACAAAGCCACAACCGTAGTCACAGACAAGATCAGTAGTTCTCGCACGGATCTCCTGCAGACTATGTAGGTTGGGCATCGAATAGCTCGGTGCGGGAGTGGTGGGCCTAGATGGACTCGAACCATCGACCTCAGTCTTATCAGGAC
>CAYFRQ010000039.1:0-14442 GCA_964345615.1 uncultured Actinomyces sp.
TTCCCTGCTAGTGACCTGCTGCTTTCACTTCGCGTGTCGGTTCCCTGCTAGTTGCGTGCCGACTTCACTTCACGTGTATGTCCTGCACAGTTTCAGTAGGCCGTTCGGCAGTGTTTTTTCCGGCCACGCTGCAGAGTTAAATCATGCCACTTTGATGGTGGTGAGCGCGGTTCTTTCCTTAGTGACGTGCTAAAGCACGGGCCGTTTGGTCGGGGTGGAACGGTCGTGTACTTCGTTCAGTCGGGGGTCAAAACAGACGGCTCAACGAACCCCAACTGAACGCAGTAGGGCCTGGGGTCGCCCCAACCGAACGCAGTGGCCGACTGACGGGACCGGGAAAGTTCCAGCCGCAAGTGGGGAGTTCAACCTGACGCCGAACGCGCCAGCCCCAGTGATGTCTTCCTCCCAGGCCGCGCATTTGAACGCAGGCTGGCCTGTGAGGACCAGAGAAGGATCGGAACAAGTGGAGTTTCGTTTAGTCCAAGCTTCGTAGGCGGAAAAACGGGCTAATTGGCCGGGATGTTGCCTACTGGGATCGGAGCAAGTGGGGTTTCGTTTAGTCCGAGCTTTGTAGGCGGGAAAACGGTGCAGATGGCCCGGACGTCCACAGCACAGGCGAAAGGCACGTGCGCTCCATCGGTTTGGTTCCTCTGCTTCGACGGGCGTCGATTCCGGAACTTTTCCCGCTTACTCGCGCTTGGAGTTCCGGTCTGTGGACGCTTCGGTCCTGACTTACTTGGCCTTGGCCTTCTTGCCCTTGGACTTGTCTTTCTTCGCCTTCTTGGCTTGCTCCTGGTCGGCGTAAACCGCGGCACCAACGATCCCTGCAGCATTGCGCATCTCGGCTGGCACAATCTCCGTGCCCTCAAGGTTGATCTTGTCCAGGAAGTTCTCATGGTGCTTCGAAACGCCACCACCGACAACAAACCGCTCAGGCGTAAACAGCATCTCCAGGTGCCTGTAGTACCTGTCGAGCCGCTTCCCCCACTCCTCCCAGTCCAGGTTCTGCTTCGTCCGCTGGCTGGCTGCCGCGTGCGTTTCCGCGTCCCGGCCGTCTAGCTCAATATGACCGAGCTCAGTGTTCGGGACAAGCACGCCGTCATGGATTAGCGCGGAGCCAATCCCCGTTCCCAAGGTCGTGACGATGACTGTGCCGTCGACGCCTTTCGCCGCGCCGAATGCTGACTCTGCAACACCTGCCGCGTCTGCGTCATTCAGGACTACAACGGGACGGTCCAGGTAGCTTTCGTAAAGGGCAACAGCATCGGTGCCAACCCATGCCTGGTCCAAGTTCGCCATGAAAGTGATAACGCCGTGGCGCATGGGGGCAGGCATCGCGATTCCAACGGGTGCGTCATCCGGCGCGCCAAGGGCATCAACAATCTCCCTGCAAGTTTCCGCGACCGCTTCGGGCGTTGATGGGGACGGGGTAGGGATCCTGATTCGGTCCCCAATGTACTCCCCGGCGTCCAGATCGACCAGGGCTCCTTTCACACCAGATCCGCCAATGTCGATTCCAACGCCGATACGCGTCATTAGAGTTGCCTTTCAGTCAAAGAAGCTTCCCTATGGAAGGGTGAGCACCCTAGCTCCGTCTTCAGTCACAACAATAGTGTGTTCGAACTGCGCGGTTGCCTTACGGTCCGCAGTCACGACGGTCCACCCGTCATCCCACTGCTCCCAGTCCACCCCGCCCAGCGTCAACATGGGTTCGATAGTGAACACCATGCCCTCATGCATCAGCTCCGAATGGTCCGGGGCCGCGTCGTAATGGGGGATGATCAGACCCGAGTGAAACGCCTCCCCGACGCCATGCCCCGTGTAATCGCGGATGACGCCGTACCCGAAGCGTTTGGCGTAAGCGCTGATGACTCGGCCGATAACGTTGATTGGGCGCCCGGGTTTCACGGCTTTGATGCCACGCTCCATCGCAATCTTCGTTCTCTCGACCAGAAGTTGGTTTTCTTCACTGGTGGTCCCGGCAATGAACATGGCGCACGTGTCCCCATGCACGCCGTCCTTGTAAGCGGTCACGTCAATGTTCACGATGTCGCCGTCCTCTAGAGGCCGGTCATCGGGGATTCCGTGGCAGATGACTTCGTTAATGGACGTGCAAAGTGACTTCGGGTACCCCATGTAACCCAGCGTGGAAGGGTAGGCGCCCGCGTCCACCATGAACTGGTGGGCGAGCCTGTCAATTTCATCCGTCGTCACCCCGGGTTTCACCAGGGAGCCGGCGTACTGCAACGTGTCTGCCGCTATCTTCCCGGCAGCCCTGATTTTCTCGATCGTCTCTGGTGATTTGATGTCCGAGGTGGTGACGACTTCCGGCCCGCTGTGAAACATGTACTCGGGGCGTTCAATGGAAGCGGGGACAGGCAGCATCGGGGACACCTTCCCCGGGGCGATCTCTCTAGCGTTCACGCGTGTTCTCCGGTCCTGGGAAACTCCCGTCGGCGACAGCCTCAACGTAGTTGGTTGCAGCCTGTTTCAACTCTTTGCCTACCTCTCCGAAACGGCGGGCAAAGCTGGGGGACCAGTCGGTCATCCCCGCCATGTCCGTCCACACAAGCACTTGACCGTCGCAGTCAGGGCCCGCGCCGATCCCTATCGTTGGTATTGCAAGTTCGTCCGTCACAGATTTCGCGAGGGATGCAGGCACCATTTCCAAGACCAGCGCGAAGACGCCGGCGTCAGCCAGTGCGGCGGCATCCGAGATCAGGTTCCGCCCCGCCGCATCCTTTCCCTGAAGGCGAGGACCACCAAGAGTGTGCTCAGACTGGGGGGTGTAGCCAAGGTGACCCATGACGGGAATCCCGCCTCGCGTCAGCAGGCGGACCAGACTCGCAAACTCAGTGCCACCTTCGAGCTTCACGGCGTGAGCTCCGGCCCTTATCAACTGGGCTGCTGCGTCGAACCCCCGCTCGTCGCTGGCCTGGTAAGAACCAAAGGGCAGGTCGGCAACAATGAACGCCCGACTGGTTGAGCGAGCAACAGCTGCAGTGGCACTCACCATGTCTTCAAGCGTCACGTTTAGTGTTCCCGGGTAGCCCAGGACCACGTTGCCTAGTGAATCCCCGACCAGCAACATGTCGACACCTGCGGCTTCGAACAGTGGCGCAGTTACCGCGTCGTAAGACGTCAGCATCGAAAGGCGTCTACCCTGTTCCTTTGCCGACAAAATGTGGTGCAACCTGATTCGCCGCGGTTTGGCGCGGTCTTGTCCGCTCATGGCGTCCGCCCTCCAAGCCCCGACCCCAGCCGAGGCGTTTCTGTACGCGACTGATTCTAGCCGGACACCGCCGAGTGAACGCGTGCCGGTCAGATCGGGCCTTGCCACTAGAGTAGTTAGGGTTTTTGGGCGCACTCGCCCAAAGCAGATCGATAGGAAAGTGATGTCGAAGCTGGATGATCTAAACCAGGAAAGCCTTGACCCCCGCGACGAAGCTGCGGTGGCAAAATGGGCTGAGCTGGCAAGTGAGCTGATCGAGACCGCAGCAAGTGAAAATGAGCTGCGCGCCCTGAAAGGCCCCGTTTTCGGTGAGGCTTCGGCGCTGTCAAAGGCCAACCGGACCATTGGGAAGCTGGAGCCCTCAGAGAGGGGCGTCGCGGGGCGGAACCTGGGTGGCGCTCGCAAACAGCTTCAGGGTCTTTACGACACCCGCCTGGAAGAGCTCGAGCAACAGGAGCGTTGGCAGGCCATCCTGTCCGAGGGCGTTGATGTGACACTGCCCACGCGTCGGAGCCCCGAGGGAGCCCGCCACCCCCTATCGTTGCTGATTGAGCAGATCGAGGACTTTTTCACTTCCCTTGGCTGGGACATCGCCGAGGGTCCTGAGTTGGAACACGAGTGGTTCAACTTTGACGCCCTCAACTTCGACGCAGACCACCCGGCCCGCCAGATGCAGGACACGTTCTACATCGATGGGCGGAGCGTGGGAGCAGAGGACCCAGAGGGCGCAAACCTGGTGCTACGCACCCACACTTCGCCGGTTCAGGCCAGGGAAATGCTGGACCGTGGCGCACCCCTTTACATCGCGTGCCCCGGGAAGGTTTTCCGCTCCGACGCGCTCGATGCGACCCACACCCCTGTCTTCCACCAGGTGGAAGGCTTGGCGGTCGACAAGGGAATCACCATGGCCGACCTGAAGGGCGTCCTGGACCACTTCGCAAAAGCAATGTTCGGGGAGGAAGCGAAAACCCGGTTGCGCCCCTCTTTCTTCCCCTTCACTGAGCCAAGCGCAGAAATGGACCTGTGGTTCCCGCAAAAGAAGGGCGGACCCGGCTGGATCGAGTGGGGTGGCTGCGGCATGGTGAACCCCGCGGTCCTGCAAACTGCTGGGATCGACCCTGACGAATACACGGGGTTCGCGTTCGGGATGGGCCTTGAGCGCACCGTGATGCTTCAGCACGGCATTGCCGACATGCACGACATCGTTGAAGGGGACCTGCGCTTCTCCTCGCAATTCGGTCTCTACGGGAAGGGAAACTAACAGTGCCTTACGTTTCAATCGACTGGCTGAAAGAGCACACTGAGGTCCCGGAAGATACGACAATCGAACAGGTCGCCCAGGCTCTGGTTGACGTTGGGATTGAGGAAGAGGAAATCTTCCCTGCCGCAGTAGAGGGGCCCCTTGTCGCTGGTCGCGTCCTTGAGTTTGATAGTGAGAAGCACAGCAACGGGAAAACGATCCGCTACTGCCGGGTTGACGTTGGGGACTTCAACGACGCGCCCGGGACCGGCGCTGAACCCTCGGGATTGCCCAGCCGAGGCATTGTCTGCGGCGCCCATAACTTCGAGGTGGGGGACACCGTTGTTGTTGTGCTTCCAGGGGCGGTCCTGCCCGGACCGTTCCCGATCAGTGCACGCAAAACGTACGGCCACGTCTCTGACGGGATGATCGTCTCGATGCGGGAGTTGGGCCTTGGCGAAGATCACGACGGGATCATCGTTCTTGGCGAAACCCTCGACGTTGGTGAGCTTCCTAAGCCCGGGACCAACATGGTTCCGATCCTGGGGCTTGGCGAGGAAGTCCTCGAAGTCAACGTGACTCCGGACCGTGGCTACTGTTTCGCGATGCGTGGCCTGGCCCGCGAGTACTCCCACTCCACGGGCAGTGCCTTCACGGATCCGGGGTTGCCTGAGGCGTTAAAGGAGCCTCTACCGGAATCCAGCGAAGGCGCGTTTGCTGTCGTTGTTGACCCGAACTCGGTTCAAGAAGGCCGTGCAGCCTGCGACCGCTTCGTGACCCGCATAGTTCGCGGCATCGACCCGAATGCCCCCACTCCGTCCTGGATGGTGCGACGTCTGGAGCAAGCTGGAATGCGTTCGCTGTCCCTACCCGTTGACGTCACAAACTACGTGATGATGGACCTAGGCCAGCCACTGCACGCCTACGACCTGAAGTTCGCTCAGCCACCGTTTGTGGTGCGAAGGGCGGGCCAGGGCGAAATCTTCACGACGCTTGATGAGCACGACTTGGTTTTGTCCTCGGGCGACATCCTGATCACTGACTCGCCAGACGGGGCCCAAGGCTCCCGCGCGGTTGGTTTGGCCGGCGTGATGGGCGGGCTTGATTCAGAAGTTAAGGAAGACACGACAGACGTCGTCATTGAAGCCGCTCACTTCGACCCGGTCTCCATTGCCCGTACGGCGCGCCGTCACAGGCTGTTCTCGGAGTCCTCGAAACGGTTTGAGAGGGGGGTTGACCCGAACCTTGCTCCCATCGCTGCAGCGCGAACCGCGGAACTAATCGCAAAGTACGGCGGCGGGACCATCGACCCTGTTGGTTTTGACTTCAACGAAGTGTCGGAGCCAGAGACGATTGTTTTCCCGGCGTCCGAGGTCGCGCGTCTTTCCGGGCTTGACCTGGAAAGCTCTAAGATCGCGGAAATTCTCACCGAAATCGGTTGCACCGTGGAACAGGACGGGGATCAGGATACCTTCTTGGTCACGCCTCCCAGTTGGCGCCCGGACCTTGCTGGACCTGCGCACTTGGTCGAGGAGGTTGCGCGTCTTCACGGATACGACAAGATCCCAACGACGATCCCCAGGGCGCGTGTTGGAGGCGGACTGACTCCGGCGCAGCTACTTCGCCGCCGCACAGCAAGCACGCTTGCCAACCAGGGCTTGGTCGAAGTCCTGTCTTATCCGTTTGTGGCGAGCAGCTTCGACAGGCAGGGCATCCCACAGGATGACCCGCGCAGGGTAGCGGTCCGCGTCGCGAACCCGCTGAGCGACGAAGCGGCACTGCTACGCACTTCGATCATGGACTCTCTACTTGAGACCGCTGAACGGAACGCAGCCCGTTCGCTTAGCCCTGTTGCACTTTTCGAAATGGGCCAGGTTGCGACGCCGGAAGGCACCGCGCCCGCGGAGATTATCGGGGTTGAGGAGCGCCCGACCGACGAACAGGTCGACGTGCTTCTGGCGGGCGTCCCGGATCAGCCCTGGCACGTTGCCGGGGTCATGGGAGGCGCCTACGCGCCTAGAAGCGGGGCCGAGCTCGACTCAGGCGAGCCTGCTCCCTCGCCTTGGCGCTGGTCAGACGCGATTGAAGCTGCGCGAACCATCGCAGGTAGCGCCGGGGTTCGGCTTGAGCAGACCCGCTGGTGGCTCCCGGAAGCCCCAGCAAAGAAGCCCGGCCCGCCCATGCCGCCGCTTGCACCCAGTGCAGAGGCCACAGCACCTTGGCACCCGACCCGGTCGGCGATACTGTTTGTGCGGACTGGCCGCGGCCTCAAGGTTGTGGGGCACGCCGGTGAGCTATCTCCGAGCGTGTGCCAGGAGTACGGATTGCCAAAACGGAGTGCGGCTTTCGAACTGGATCTAGATCTACTTGGTTCGCTGGCACCTACCGCGCCCCTGAAGGTGCGCCCTGTTTCCTCGTACCCTCCTGCGAAAGAGGACTACGCGGTCGTCGTACGTGAGGACGTCCCGGAAGCGGACGTGGCAGCAGTGATTCGTAGGGCCGCTGGGAAGCTGGCGGAATCCCTGGTCCTGTTCGACGTTTACCGTGGCAGTCAGATCCCTAAGGGGCACAAGTCGCTCGCTTACACCCTGACTTTGCGTGCGCCATCGCACACGCTCAGTGCGGAAGAGGTGGAGTCTGTTCGGGCGGCAGTTGTGACCGCTCTGTCTAAGCGTTTGGGAGCTGAACTTCGGGCCTGACCAAGTACTGGACAGCCCACTTGATTGAATAGTTATGCACTAGGCTGCATAACGTGTTGAAGGGGAACCCTACTGGAAGCTTCGGGAGCAGCGCTCAGACGAAGACTGCGCGTCAAGCGCTGATCACTGAGCTGCTCAGCCGGGGCCCCATCACTTCCCAGCAACAGCTTCGCGCGGAGCTGGCAAAGCATGGTTTCCGCACGGGGCAGGCAACGCTGTCACGGGACCTGAGCGAACTGCGGGCCGCTAAAGTCCGGGGTGAAGGCGGCGCTTCGATCTATGTGATCGAAGACCGTGAGGGCAGACAGCCGTCGGCTGTTGAACCAAGCGGGGACCGGCTTGCACGCTGGTGTCAGGAATTGCTGGTTGGTGCACAGGCCGCAGAAAACCTGCTGGTATTGAGGACTCCCGCGGGAGCAGCAAACATGCTGGGAGCGGCGGTTGACGGGGCTCGCTTGGAGCAGGTTGTCGGGACCGTAGCGGGAGATGACACGATCCTGGTCGTCTGCCGCGACGGACCTGATGCGAGTGCCCTCGAAGCCCTACTGTTGGGACTCGCGGCTGGCGAGAAGTAACGGCACCACGCAACGCAAACACCTTGAGCAAAGACAAAGAATAAACAGGAACGGAATCAGAGATGAGCAGTAAAGACCGCGTAGTACTCGCATACTCCGGGGGCCTAGATACCTCGGTTGCGATCGGCTGGATCGGTGAACAGACCGGTGCCGAGGTCGTGGCGGTTGCAGTTGACGTTGGCCAGGGCGGAGAAGACCTGGAAGTCATCCGCCAACGCGCACTCGACTGCGGAGCTGTCGAGGCCTACGTCGCAGACGCGAAAGAGGAGTTCGCGACTGAATACTGCATGCCTGCCCTGAAGGCAAACGGCCTCTACCAGCGCGCGTACCCCCTTGTCTCAGCATTGTCACGCCCAGTGATTTCCAAGCACCTGGTGAAAGCCGCCCGTGAGTTTGGGGCAGACACTGTCGCTCACGGCTGCACCGGCAAAGGCAATGACCAGGTCAGGTTTGAAGTTTCCATCACCTCCCTCGGACCGGAGCTGAAGTGCATAGCTCCGGTGCGTGACCTGGCTCTGACCCGCGACGTGGCGATCGACTATGCCACCAAACACAAGCTCCCGATCGAAACGACCAGGTCAAACCCGTTCTCAATCGACCAGAACGTGTGGGGGCGAGCCATTGAAACCGGGTTCCTGGAAGACATTTGGAACGCTCCAACCAAGGACGTCTACAACTACACGGACGACCCGACGTACCCACCACTACCGGATGAGGTCGTGATTTCCTTTGAAAAAGGTGTGCCCGTTGCGCTCGATGGACGAAAGCTCAGTCCGCTCGAGATCATCCAAGAGCTGAACCGCCGCGGCGGCGCGCAGGGGATCGGACGGATCGACATTGTCGAGGACCGCTTGGTTGGCATCAAATCCAGGGAGATTTACGAGGCCCCCGGAGCAATGATCCTGATCGCTGCTCACCAGGAGCTGGAGAATGTCACGGTGGAACGCGAGCAGGCGCGTTTCAAGAAACGTGTGGATGACCGTTGGGGGGAGCTGGTGTATGACGGCCAGTGGTTCTCACCTCTCAAGAAGTCGCTTGATGCGTTCATTGACAGCACCCAGGAATACGTGAACGGGGACGTGCGGATGACGCTTCATGGCGGTCGCGCAACGGTCACGGGGCGCCGGAGTGACAGCACACTGTATGACTTCAACTTGGCGACTTACGACTCGGGCGACACGTACGACCAGTCCAGCTCACGTGGGTTCATTGACATTTACGGATTGCCGGCAAAGCTCGCTGCAGCGCGTGATGAGCGTTTCGGGAAGGGGATCTCCCTTTAGCTTGAACTGACCAGCTCAAACGGGTCTCGAGGCTGCTCACAACGGAATACGGTTGGGGTGGGAGGGCGCCCCAGCTGAGCCCTCTCACCCTGACGTGAGGAATGCCATGAGTGATCAGACGAATCCCCAGATCCCCAGCGATGCAGAGCCTCAGCCGCCTGTCTCAGGGCAACCCCAGCGGCCCTATCCCGGTCAGCCTCAACAGCCTTATCCGGGGCAACCCCAGCGGCCTTACCAGGGGCAACCCCAACGGCCTTTCCCTGGTCAGCCCCAGGGAGGTTTCCCCGGTCAGCCTCAACAGTCTTACCAGGGGCAACCCCAACGGCCTTTCCCTGGTCAGCCCCAGGGAGGTTTCCCCGGGCAGGCCCAGCCGCCTTATCCAGGGCAGCCCCAGGGACCTGCGCAACCTAAAAAGAGCCAGGGACTTAAGGGCTGGATGATTGCGCTGATAGTTGTCGGCGGCCTGTTGGTCGTCACCGGGGTGACCTTCTTGATCCTCTTCCTTGTGGGAGCTGGGCCTTTCACGAAAGATAAGATCGACGACCAGATCGCCGCCGAGCTAGCAGAACACCCGGAGCTGACCGCGTTGTACGAAGCCTGCGCCTCCGGGGATATGACGGCGTGTGACAACCTGTTCATGGAGTCCCCCAGAGACTCGGCTCTTGAGGCTTTCGGAAACGAATGCGGGGGAGCGCCAAGGACTGGCATGTGGTGCGATCCTTTATTCAGTCCCCTTGGGGAAGAGAGCGACCTCGAGCCCCAGGAACAGGCCGATCTTGAAGAGGAAATCTCGACGGACGACCAGATCGACTCCGAGTACGTCGGGGGCGATTTGCCTGACGTGCCGGACGGTTTCGACCAGGCACTCATAGAGGCTGAACTCGCCCAGCACCCCGAGCTGAGATCCTTGTACGAAGCCTGCGCAGCGGGGGACATGAGAGCGTGCGACAACCTCTACTTCGAGACCGAACGCGACACGGAACTTGAGAGGTTCGGAGACACGTGTGGTGGGACGAGCTTCGATGGGACCTACTGCGACGCGGACTAGTGCGTCCCAGGTTCCTAAAGGTCGTTTTCCCAGGAGGCCGTTAGGGCTTAGCTTGTCGCTTCACAGGGGCGGACATACAACGTGGTCCGCCCCGTCCTCGACCCAGTTCTGACCCCTCGATTTCCAGGACCTCAAGGCCGGCTTCACGCATTGCGTCGTTGGACCTTGGGGTGCGGTCGTAGGCGACAACGACTCCCGGTTCCAAGGCCAACATGTTGAACCCGTCGTTCCACTGTTCTCTGGACAGTTCTGCAGAGGTGGCCTGCGGCGCGACGAACGTGAGCGGGTAGCCCATAACATCCTGAAGTCCCTTCGCGGTCCCGCCTTCCAGCTGCCTGATCTTTACTCCGTCTCCCGACTTTTCAAGCAGGACCGCGTCCAGGTCCCTAGTCGGCGGATACAGGCTGAACTTGTCTGTGTCTAGCTGTGTCATCACGGTGTCGAGGTGCATGAACTCGCGGCTCTTTGGGAGCATTACCGCCATGACACGGTCGGCTTTCCCGGCCTCGAACAGTTCCATTGCCAGGTGTTCAACGCCCTGCGGCGTCGTGCGCTCCGAAAGTCCCACGGCAAGTAGTCCGTTCCCAAGCACCAAGATGTCGCCGCCTTCGACGCTGCGGCTGGCACCCGCCCTGCCCTCGGTCCAAATCTCGAAATCGGAGTTCGCAAACGCGGGATGGTACTTGTAGATCGCTGAGTAGTGAAGAGACTCCCGCCGACGGGCCTCACGGGACATAGAACTGATGGCCACACCGCCGTAAGCCCAAACGGACGCATCACGCGTAAACATGTGGTTCGGTAGCGGGCCAACCAGGAAATCATCCGGACCCAGGGACTGGGCAACCAGCGAGGGCTCCCGAGAGATCTTTGACCACTCCTCGTTCGTAATCCCTTGCAGGCAGAGCTCGCAAAGCTCGCTCGCGTTAAGACCTTGCAACCATTCCTGAATTCGTGGTGACATGAGCGGTCCCAGGCGTTTCCAGTTGAACGTGTTCTGGATCACAAACTCGCGTGCTTCGGGGTTTTCAAGGGTGGTCGTGAGCAGGTCGGTGAGTTCCAAGACCTGGACGCCCCGGGACTCCATTAATGTCGTGAACGACTCGTGCTCTTTCTTCGCCGCTGCCGGCGAAAGCAGATCGTCAAAGAGGAGCTTTTTATGGTTTGGCGGGGTTAGCCTTTCCATCTCAAGGCCCGGCTTATGAACGATTACGGCCTCGAGTGGCGAGATCTCGTCCTCCACATGGGTCTGCAGGCCCTCCGTGCCGCTTGACTCTTGCGGCGCGGTGGCGTCCCGGGAAGCTTTTTCAAAGGAAGTCACAGGTCATCCCCTCTCCCGCGGCTTCTCGCCACGTCCAACCGAGACTACACGGCACCTCCAGATGCACGTCCAGTCCAGCTAACCGGGGCGGATGGACGGACTTTGAGTATGGTGCGCGGCGGTCCATGATTGATGCATGCAAAAAGCGGAAGCAACACAGGGTGAGGGTGGGGAGCATCAGGGGCTGTGGGGTGGCCGATTCAAATCGGGACCCTCACCTGAGCTGGAACGGCTCAGTGTCTCAACTCATTTTGACTGGCGCCTAGCTTCGGACGACATTGCAGGGTCCATGGCTCACGCGCGGGCGCTGCATCGGGTTGGGCTACTTGACGGGCGCCAGCTGGCTTCAATGCTTAAGGCCCTGAGCGAACTGGACACCGAGCTGGAAGCTGGAACCTTGCTTCCAGGGGATCAAGACGAGGACGTCCATTCGGCCCTGGAGCGACTGTTGATCGAGAAGGTCGGGACAGACCTGGGGGGACGCCTCCGCGCAGGCCGATCACGCAACGACCAAGTTGCAACCCTGACCCGCCGCTATCTACGCCGAGCCGCACGCCAAGTGGCAGCCGACCTTGTTGGCGTCATCGAGGCGATTGAACTGCAGGCGAAGCAGGCGGGGGACGCGGTCATGCCTGGTCGCACTCACCTACAACACGCACAGCCAGTCCTGGTCGCGCACCACCTACTAGCACACGCATGGGCTCTGACCCGCGATCTTGAGCGCCTAGTTGACTGGGACCGGCGCGCTGACCAATCGGCGTACGGGGCCGGGGCACTTGCAGGAAATACTTTGGGTCTGGATCCGGAAGCGATCGCCTCTGAGCTCGGTTTCTCCAGGACTTTTGAAAACTCGATTGACGCAACGGCATCACGGGATCTCGTGGCCGAGCTGGCCTTCGTTCTGGCAATGATCGGAGTTGATCTTTCTAGGCTCAGTGAAGAAGTGATCATCTGGAACACTGTCGAGTTCGGGTACCTGCGTCTCGATGACGGGTATTCCACGGGATCCTCGATCATGCCCCAAAAGAAGAACCCCGATATTGCCGAACTGGCTCGGGGGAAGGCGGGTCGTCTTATCGGTGATCTGGCCGGACTATTGGCGACCCTCAAGGGGCAACCCCTGGCTTACAACAGGGATTTGCAAGAGGACAAGGAACCAGTGTTCGACCAGCTGGACACTCTTAAAATGCTTCTGCCAGCCGTTGCCGGCATGGTGGCGACAATGCGGTTTGATTACCAGCGGATGGCGGAGCTGGCTCCCCGCGGGTTCTCACTGGCCACCGACGTTGCAGAATGGTTGGTTCGTCAGGGCGTTCCCTTCAGGGAAGCTCATGAGATTGCTGGCAGGTCGGTGCAGTTCTGCGAAGAGAAGAACCTTGAACTCTCGGACCTGACGGAGGCTGACCTGGTTCAGATCTCCCCTAAGCTCACTCCCGGCGTGCTACAGGTCCTGACTGTGCAGGGGTCTGTTGCTGCGCGTAATGGGGCAGGTGGGACGGCTCCTGCCAGGGTTGCTGAACAATTCCCTCTGCTTGCCGAGCGGCTGGGCCGCGTGAGCGAGTGGATCTTTAGCGAGGACTGATCCCGGATCGGACCTCCGGATTTGGGCGTTCCCCAAACGGGTAGGCTTGTCGAAGAGCCGCAGACCTTGAAGGCAACAAAAAGGGGCGTGAAGTGAGCGAACTGCTCGAAGAACTCCAGTGGCGCGGGCTGCTAAAGCAGCACACGGACCTAGACCAGTTGGAACAGGCCTTGGATAGTGGGCCGATCACTTTCTATTGCGGGTTCGACCCCACGGCCCCATCCCTGCACCATGGGCATTTGGTCCAGCTTGTCTTGATGAAGCACCTCCAGAACGCTGGACATCACCCGCTTGCTCTAGTGGGTGGCGCGACCGGTCAGATCGGGGACCCCCGTGAGGTCGGTGAGCGAGCCATGCAACCCACTGAAACCGTTGCTGAGTGGACTGGCAGGCTTCGCACCCAGATTGAGAAGTTCTTAGATTTCGAGGGCGACAACCCGGCACGCATGGTCAACAACCTTGACTGGACTGAAGGTCTGGGCGCAATCGCTCTGCTACGGGACATCGGTAAGCACTTCCGCTTGGGACCAATGATCAGCAAAGATGTGGTTTCGCGCCGACTCGAATCCGAAGAGGGCATCTCTTACACAGAGTTTTCGTATCAGGTTCTGCAGAGCAACGACTTCTTGGAGTTGTTCCGTAGGTATGGGTGCACTCTGCAGACCGGTGGTAACGACCAATGGGGGAACCTGATCAGCGGCGTGGAGCTGATCCGCAAGGCGGACGGTGGGGTGGCGCACGTGATGACGACCCCGCTAATCACCAAATCCGACGGGACCAAGTTTGGGAAGACAGCTGGTGGGGCAGTGTGGCTGGATCCCGAGATGATGAGTCCCTACGACTTCTACCAGTTCTGGCTTCAAACCGCTGACGACGATGTCGTGAACATGTTGAAGGTCTTCACCTTCAGAACCAGAGACGAAATCGAGGAGCTTCAAGTCGAGGTAATAGAGAAGCCATACGCGCGCGAAGCTCAGAAGACTCTCGCTCGCGACGTGACGCGAATGGTTCACGGGCAGGAAGCACTGGATCGCGTCCTTTCCGCGACAGACGCGTTGTGGGGGAAGGGCGACCTCTGGACCCTGGACCCTGAAACCCTTCAGTCGGCGGTCGCGCATCTTCCTCTGGGGACGTTTGTGCCTGGGGAAAGCACTGCGGTCGATGTGGTTTTGGCCGTCGGTTTCGAGACGGGGCGGCAGGCAGCCCTACGCCTCATCAAGCAGGGCGGACTCTCGATCAACAACCAGAAGGTTATAGACCCTGACCTGGTGCTGGGTGCAGATGTTGTGCTTCCAGGGGATCGGGTGTTGCTCCGGAAGGGGCGCCGACTCCTTGCAGCGCTGATTCCGGAGACCTCTGAAAGCGACTGACACGCCCGGATCCTGGTCGTCGGGACGTTGTTGGCCTGGGGTGTTTGGGCTGGTCACGCCGGGTTTGTGGGGGTGTGGTGGCGTTCACGTGGGGG
>CAYFRQ010000040.1:0-14359 GCA_964345615.1 uncultured Actinomyces sp.
ATTCTCGCTTCCCCAGCGCCGTGCTGGAATCAGCGTGTCCAAGATCAGGGGTCAAGCGCCCCGGAGCCTGGCTGGCACCCTGTTCGTCTCAATCTCGCCACGCCGCTTTCCAGATGTGCCCACCGAACTGGACCGCGTACGTGCTCCGATCTCACTCAACGAGGCAGGCAACTACCGATCTGGATCACTCGAAGGTCGAAGTAGCAACGCTCCTTGTGCGCGATTGGAAGACGACCGTCGCGATTTTGCACCTCGGCTTGTTCCAGCGCGATCGTCTGATAGTTCCACCACCATCCCCCGCTGGAATCCACTGCGACAATGCAACCAGGTCCACACGCTTCGTAGTCTTCCCACATCTGGTCCACCAAGTGACCTAGGTTCGAGCATTTCAAGGCGGCCGAGTCCGTTAAAGAGGAGTTTGTGCATAAGGAGTTGTACATCGCTGTGTGTGCCGTGGCGCAGCCATAGAAGTCACCGCCGTCCTCACACAGCTCGCCGTCGCTGTCGATCAGCATGTACTTGCCCGTGTACTCCACCGACGTCGTGGCTTCCCTTGCGGGCTGGTCGATGACCTGGTGTTCGTACCCGTTCATCAGTCCCACTGCGATGAACGGACCCAACAGTCCAAGCAAGACTGGGAGCCAAATCCGACTCCTGAAGCTGGGCCAGGTTCGTCCTCTCCAGTGAATCCAGGCCGCGCTAGCGAGGGCTAGAAGACCACCGGTTGACCAAACCGGCGCCTCAGAAAAGCCCGCGTTCCCGGCCATGGCCACCGCGGCAGACTGGCCCACGGTCACCGCCGCCCCCACCGCAAGTAGTGCGAGCACCGACGGTTTGAACCCAAGCAATCGCGACGACGGCTCAACGCCAGAGCCACTGGGGTTCGTGGCGTCTTGAACTTCCGGATCCGCAACTCGCTCTTCAGTAGCCTCTTCAACATCGGGATCCATGCGGCTCCTCCTCAAGAACACGAACTAGCGGCCGTCACGACGCTGAGATGAACTCGACCTACGCGCGGAGTCTATTCACCGCATGACAGAGGGTACACTGCGGGCCCAGCCTCACGGGATTTGGTGAGGCGGACGATCTCCTCCAACGCAGCACCGTCGAGCGAGTTCAGACCCGGACCGCACTGTCAGCGTGAGTCCCATCCCGCCCTAGCCGCCCCGCGACGCGCCTCATTCTGTGCCGGTTTTGTGCATACGACCAAGGCAGCGTGACGACAAGCTCCCCACGACCTACGGGCCGACTGGAAGTCGATTTCGCTTGCAGTGAACGAACACTAGGAAGGGCAGCAGTCAAAGGCGGTAATGCCCCTGGACATCAGCTCCCCCATCACCGCTGCAGCCGGCGACATACCCCGGCAGCCTGCTTGGCTCCGGCGTCTAGTGTGGCGCAAAGGCTTGTAAGACGTCCTTTCAACATCTTCCTGCACACCTCTTCAGCCACGTGAATTGGTGAGTCCAGGTCCAGCCTGGCAAGCAGACTCTGACCGGACACACGAGTCGAAACCACATTGAAACGTGTGCCACATGTACCAGCAAGTGCTACCTTGAGCCAGAGTCACGTCTAGGGAAGCATCATGGAGATTTTGAATCAACCACTCAGCGGGCAGCTCGGCTCGCGCCTAATTGAACTTGGGCCTTGACCCTCGATCGTGGACACGGTGTCGTTTCGGTTATGCCGCTTCCGCGAGGTTAGCGGATGCGGTCGCCGTGTAGGCGTCCTCGTAGCTGTGCGGGGTGATCTGGCCGATCGCCGAGTGGCGTCGGCGGGTGTTGTAGCGGTTCGCCCACCGGAACACGGCCCGATACGCGGTGACCTGGTCAGGAAACGCCGTAGCGCCTTCGAGGAGCTCCCGCAACTCTGCAGATTCTGATCGGGTCGTGCCTTCTTGTTCGCCCGCTTCGATGCGGGCTTGGCGCAACCACTTATCGAGAGTTCCGACATGGATTCCGAAGTCTTTGGCGATCTGCACCAACGTGACGTCCGGTTCGCGCTCCATTGCGACGCGGATGACGTCCTGGCGGAACTCCTCGGGGTATTTACTGGGCATAGCAACATCCTTCCAGGCCAGCACCAAAACTAGCCAGATTGGTTGTCACCTAACCATTCAGCAGTCCCGTCTTAACACCGCGTCGATGAGCCTGGTGGCGTCAGATTGTTGGATGCTGCGTACGCGAAGGAGCCCCATGATGCTGCTAAGTCACTGGAGGGATCTCGGCCTAGGAGGCTAGAGAAGAGATAGAGAGGAAGGCCCCCTCTACGCGAGGTTGGGCTCGCCAAGCAGCGGGCATTGAACCAACTCTGGGGGCAGTATCGGGCCGCGCCAAACCTTAGTTAGCACCCACCTGCCCTTGTCATTGGTGATCTGGGCGAAACTCGCTCTTGGCGCTATGTGGATACTCTCTGGTTTGAAGGGCGGTTCTAACCCTTGGTCTACGCTGCGGGGCAGCACTTCAACTCTCAGGTTGCCTCTAGTCAAAGACTTGGGCTGGTAGTTGCCGGAGATAGTCACTATCTGTCCAGACCATTGATCTTTGGGCAACGACTCTAGTTGAGCATTCCCCCACTGCGCGGCTTCAACTACTTCTTGGGGTGTAACTGTGCGGTCAAGTCTGCCACTCTCTACACCCTTGACTAGTTGGCGCAGATCTCCACCAATGCCGGGGTCTACTCCCTCTAGGATCCTTTCGGCCACAGCAACCAATGGGTCTAGTTCGTGCTTGTGTGGCTCTTGGGCTGTCTCTAGGGCACGCTCTAGTGCTTCTAGATCTTCGACTGATGCACTGGTCTGCACCGTCTTGGGATCCAGGATCACTTCTAAATGCTCCTGCTGGACTTGGGGCAGGGGTAGTGACGGCTTCTTGGTCTTTCTTTTCTTAGCCATGGCCTATTTCCACCTCGTCAAAGAAGTCTGCCGTCAGCTCCAAAACCAAAGTGAGTGACCTAGGTGAGTGACTGATTGATCTAATCTCTACTTTTCGTTGCAATGGAGCCGCCTGTGGGAATCGAACCCACGACCTTCTCATTACGAGTGAGACGCTCTACCGACTGAGCTAAGGCGGCGTTTACGAGGCGGTGGCCTCGAAGGACATCTACTTGCAGCTTGTGGCTGCTTACTGAAGTCCGAAGTTGAGTATAGCGAACAGCAAGGCAGGCACTAAGCCACACAGCTGGGAACCCCACCACAGTTGCGTGGTTGTGCTTGCGTCGCTTCAACCTGGAAGGTTGGCTCTGCGGCTTCAACGGTAAGGCCCGGTTAGTCGCAGACCAACCCGTCTTGGGGAACCTTCCCGTTGATCAAGAAATTGTCAACAGCTTTGATCAGGCAGTCGCTGGCGTCCAGGCTATACGCCGTGTGGTCCCACCCCTCCACCGTCACCAAGACGCCGTTCTCCAGGTCGTTCGCAAGGTTTTCAGACATGAAGTAGGGGGTGGCGGGGTCGTGCGTCGTCCCAATCACCAAGATCTCGGGAGAACCCGGAGCAGTGATTTTGTGGCGGGTGACGCGTCCCTCTACGGGCCAGGCAGAGAGGCCAGCGGAAGCCAAGCCGAAGTCCTTCGCAAGGATCGGGAAACGCTCAGCCAGGTCATCGGCCTCAGCCTGCCACTCCTCTTGCGTACCCACGGGATCATAATCCAGGGCGTTGATCGCTGTGAACGCATCCGAACTGTTATCCCAATAGACCCCGTCAGTCCCGCGGGAGTTGAAGTAGTCGGCTAGGAACAACAGGGTGGTCCCGTCACCCTTGAAAGCCTGACTGATTCCAAGTGTCAGCTGCGGGTAGATCTCGGTGCTGTACAGGGAACCGACGATGGCAGTGTAAGCCTGGTTGACGTTGAGGTCACGATCAGGATCCGATGTCTTGAGTGGCTGCGCCTCCACCGACTCAAGGAAGTTAGTGAGCTCTGCCTTGCCGTCCTCTAAGTCTCCGCCAAGTGGGCACCCCTCACCTGCCTGACACTCTTCGATCCAGTGGTATAGAGAGTTCTCCATCCCTTCGATCTGCGCGGCAGAAAGCTCGTTTACTGAAAGGCTCGGGTCGACAGCGCCATCAAGGACCATCCGTCCGACGTTCTCGGGAAACAGTTCAGCGTACTGCGCTCCCAGAACCGTGCCGTAAGAGAAGCCCAGGTAGTCGAGTTGTTCCTGTCCCAGCAGGGCTCGCGCCATATCAAAGTCGCGGGCAGCTGAGTCCGTGTCAACGAATCCCAGGATTGCCCCGTTTCGTTCCAGGCACTGCTCCCCAAGATCTCCCATCTCTTGATCAGCCAGTGCAACAAGCTCATCCGTGCTTAGGGAAGAGGTGTCGATAACAAGGTCAATGTCCTCATCACGCTCCTGGTCGGTCATGCAAACGATTGGAGTCGAAGCGCCAACGCCACGAGGATCCATGGCGACAACCTGGAAGTGCTCGGCAAGCTGTTTCGTCAGAACACCGGAGACAACAGATGTGATGCTGTCGATCGCGCCGCCCCCGGGGCCGCCCAGGTTGTAGAAGAGCGCCGGGGAGTTCTCCCCCTTCTTACCCAGGTGACGGGCCAGGGCTAGCTCGATGGGTTCGCTGTTCGGGTCATCCCAGTTCATGGGGGCTTCAACGGTCGCGCACTGGTAGTCCTCAAGGTCCTTTGGTGCAGGTAGCAGTGGCATTACTAGGTCTTCTGCATCGCACCCGTGCCATTCGAGTTCCTGGTTGTAATAGCTCTCAAATCCTGCGGGCGCTGCCACTGAAGTCTTCGGTTCCGTACTATTTTCGCTCGAGCCTGAGAAAGAGGAGGTGCAGCCAACTACGGCAAGAGACAGGACGAGCGCGGACGGCAGGACGACGGAGCGAAGCTTCATGTGCTCACTGTAGTTTGCCCCGCGAGTCCGTCCAGTGACCAACGTGTCGATGTTGTCACGTTGACCTGGAAGCTAAGCCTCAGGAGCAATGAGTTCCAGATTCAAAGACTCAAGAATCAGGAGGGGGTTCGCATTCGTCCGCAAGCGAAGCCGTGCCTTTTCGACGGCCCGGATTTTTGCGAGCGTCTGCTCCGGGGATAGGTGGGTTGCAAACAAAGCAGACTTTTCTTCCAGGTCCACGTGTACTAGGTCGGTGCTAGCTCCATGTTGCGTGACCGTCACGTCGCGAAAGAAACCAAGAAGATCGACCAGTGCCTGGTCCAAAGTATCTTGAAGGGCACGGCGGGAACGTCTTTTTTGGTCTTCACGAAGCTGTTTGAGGCGCGAAGCGAACGCTTTCGGAACGCGTTCTTCGGAGTCAACACCAAGCGAACGGAGAAACTCCTGTTCCTCCCTAGTGTTCACGCGGTCGACACGCGCGCTGGTGCGCTCCTTCGCCAGGTCAAGAAGGCGCCCAGCACTCAGCACTGCTCCAGGAACCGAGTCAACTGAAAGGAAAGTGTCTAGGAGTTCGCGTCGCTCTCCACGGAGGTCAGGGTTTCGCAGCAGAGCGCGAGCCAAACCAACATGGGACTGCGCCAGCTGGGCCGCTTCAAGAGCGTCCTCGTACTCAGCGCCGTCCTGCTCCACGAGGTAGCTTGCGACGTCTGCTGCGGGAGGAGTTCGCAGAACTAGGGAGCGGGAACGGGAGCGGATGGTTGGCATGACCTCTTCCGCGGTCGGTGCGCAAAGCAGCCAAATGGTCCGTTCGGGCGGCTCTTCAATAGCTTTCAAAAGAACGTTGCCGGTCCCGCCGACCAGTCGATCTGCATCCTCGATAACAATGACGCGCCACCGACCGCCAGCCGGGTGAGTGTAGGCAGTCTTCACCCAGTCCCTTGCTTCCTCTCTGGTGAACTGGACCAGGTCCGTCGCTATGGTCCGCACGTCAGCGTTGTTTCCCGCCATGGACGAGGTGCAACCGTGGCACTTCCCGCAACCAACCACGTCGCCAGTGCACTGAAGAGCAGCCCCAAGGGCACGCGCTGCCACAGAGCGCCCTGACCCCGGGGGCCCCGTAATCAGCCAGGCGTGAGCAAGAGCGTTATTGCTGTGGTCCCCGTCAGTGCCAGCCGCAATACGACGTCCAGCTTCTGCGGCGTCCCGCAACACTTCGGCCGCACGCGGCTGCCCCACCAAAAGATCCCAGACAGTCACCGGGTCACCCTTTCGAGAGCATCTGGGACAGGCGAGATGTCAAAGCCTCAATCATTAGGTCGTAAACCTGATCGGGGGTGCCAGAAGCGTCGACCACCACGAAACGGTCTGGTTCTTGCCCGGCCATGTCCAGGTAGGCCTGACGCACTCGCTCATGGAAATCGAGCCCAGAACGTTCCAGTCGGTCAAGCTTAGAACCTGCTCGGGCTAAACCGACCTGGGGGCTGACGTCGAAAAGGACCGTCACATCGGGCATTAGGTTTTCTGTTGCCCAGTTGGAAAGAGCTCTGATCTCTTCCCCTCCGAGCTGGCGAGCACTCCCCTGGTAGGCCGCGGAAGAGTCCGTGTACCGGTCCTCAAGCACCACGGTTCCGCCGTTCAGGCTAGGCCGCAAGACGTTTGCCGCGTGGTAGGCACGGTCAGCTGCGTAGAGCAGGGCTTCGGTGCGGGGGTCAACGTCCTCTGGCCCGTGCTGGACAAGGTCGCGTAGCTGTTGCCCCAACTGCGTGCCGCCAGGTTCCCGGGTGGCAAGGCTCGGCAGGCCGGCCGCCGTCAGGAGCTGTCCCAAACGGGTGACAAGCGTGGTCTTTCCTGATCCGTCCCCACCCTCGAAGGTTACAAACAAGCCCGGATAATCGCGGCGTTCGGGATTAGCAAGTAGGGAGGCAAGAACTGAGGCCAACTCGGTTTCTGCCAGGGTCTGCCGCCCGTCCTCGCTCACCATTTCCTCCCCTGGGCCTCTGACCGTTTCTCTGTCACTTCTTTGCCGGCGGCTTCTTGGGTGCTGCTTTCCTGGCCGCTGGTTTCCTGGCAGTAGACCTACGAACCGGGGCTTTGCGCGTGCGTTTCGGGGCGGGAGCCTTGTCCCGCTTGTCGGCCAGTAGCGTGTAGGCGCGTTCGGCGGTCAAGGAATCAACAGACTCCGTACGGGGAATAGTCGCGTTCGTGGCACCGTCTGTCACATAGGGGCCGAAGCGGCCGTCCTTCACAACGACCGGCTTCTTGGTCACCGGATCCTCACCGAACTCACGCAGAGTCTTCTTTACAGAGGCCGACCCCCGCCCATACTTGGGGCGAGAGTACAGCTCTAGAGCTTCCTCAAGTGTGACCGTGAAAAGGGACCGTTCATCAGGCAGTTGACGAGTGTCGCGACCTTTCCTCAGGTACGGGCCGTAGGGGCCGTTCTGCGCGGTAATGGGTTCCTTAGATTCCGGGTCAATCCCGACCTCACGGGGCAGGGACAGCAAGCGCAGTGCGTCCTCCAGGGTGACATCCATAACGGTCATGTCGGAAAAGAGGCTGGCGGTCCGGGCCTTCCGAGTTTCGCCTTCCGGCAGAACCTCGGTGATGTAGGGACCGTAGCGACCCGTCTTCACGATCAGCATGTTCCCGGTTTCTGGGAAAACGCCCAGCTCCCTCCCGTCCGCTTCCGCGATCTTTAGTAACTCTTGAGCAAGTTCCGGCGTCATCTCATCGGGAGCGATGTTGGGCGGCACTGAAGTACGACGCTCGTCATCTGTTTGCAGGTAGGGGCCGTAACGGCCGTTACGCAGAACGACCCCGGGTGCAACTGGGATCGAGTTGACTTCGCGGGCGTCAATGTCGCCAAGGTTCTCAACGGTTCCCGACAGTCCGTAGCGCTGAATCTTAGATTCAGCTGACTCTTCCCCGCCCCCGAAATAGAACTGTTTCAGCCAGTTTGAACCGGCCTCGTTACCAGCTGCGATCTGGTCCAGGTCCGACTCCATGTCGGCGGTGAACTGGTAGTCAACCAGCTCGCCTAGGTTCTCGACCAGCAGCCGGGTCACCGCAAACGCAAGCCACGTGGGGACCAAGTATTGGCCGCGATGAGTGATGTAACCGCGGTCACCGATCGTCTGAATGGTTGAAGCATAGGTGGATGGGCGCCCTATCCCTAGGTCTTCCATGACCTTCACCAAGGTTGCCTCGGTGTAGCGGCCGGGGGGCTGGGTTGCGTGAGACTCCGCTTCCACCTGTGCGGCGGTGACCGTGTCTCCTTCTTTAACCTGCGGGAGTTCCCTCGCGGCGTCCCCACCGACCAGCGCGCCCTTGGCGCTGGTCTTCTTATCGGTTCCCTCCCGGTAGAGGCGTTGGAAACCAGGGTCAGTTATGACAGTTCCTGAAGTTGAGGCAAAGGCAACGCCTTGCCCCTCGACCTGCTGCTCCAATGCAAACTGAAGTCGGACCGTAGCTGTGTAGCCAACGGCGTCCTTCATCTGGGTCGCGAGGGTCCGTTTATAAATCAGAGAATAGAGGGCCAGCTGCTGGGCAGAGAGGCTACCGGCTACCTCTTCAGGGCTACGAAAGCGGTCCCCCGACGGACGGATAGCTTCGTGTGCTTCCTGGGCACCTTTTGCCTTCTTAGAGTAAACGCGCGGCGCCGCAGGGATCGAGTCAGCCCCGAAACGACTCTTAGCTGCAGCTCGGGCTGCGGTGAGTGCCTGGCTTGAAAGGTTAGTGGAGTCGGTGCGCATGTAGGTGATGTAGCCGCCCTCGTACAGCGTCTGGGCGACACGCATCGACGTGGCTGCGTTCCACTTAAGTTTTCGGGAGGCTTCTTGCTGCAACGTGGAGGTGATGAAAGGCGCGGGGGGCCTGCGCCGGTACGGCTTCTGTGTCAGAGCCACGACGGCGCCAGGCGCTCCTTCCACGGCCTCCGCGAGTTTGGTCGCCTGCGCCGCGTTCAGGACCACCGCGCCAGCTGACTTAGGCTTTAGCTTGCCGTCCGCGCCGAAGTCAGCGGAACCGGCGATCGGGTGGTCCCCGAGCGAAACGATCTTCGCTTCGAAGCGTTCACCTCTGTCCGCTTCCACCTGGACTTTGAGTGTCCAGTATTCGGCTGACACGTGTGCCATGCGCTCTTTTTCACGATCCACCACCAGGCGCGTGGCGACCGATTGAACGCGGCCCGCAGAAAGTGACGGGGCGACCTTACGCCAGAGCACAGGAGAGACCTCATACCCGAAGAGACGATCCAGGACTCGCCGCGTCTCCTGCGCATCGACTAGGTCGCGGTCGATTTCGCGCGTGTTGCTGAGGGCTTCTTGGATTGCGTTCTCTGTGATCTCGTGGAACACCATGCGCTTCACGGGGACCTTGGGTTTCAGCACTTCTTGCAGATGCCAGGCAATCGCTTCCCCTTCGCGGTCCTCATCAGTTGCCAGATAAAGCTCGTCGGCTTCCTTCAGGGCTTTACGTAGTTCCGCGACACGCTTCTTCTTGTCGGGATTCACCATGTAGTAGGGCTTGAACCCCGCATCGATGTTCACGGCGAACTTTGAATAGGGTCCGGACTTCATGGACGGCGGCAAAGCCGACGGAGTTGGTAGGTCCCGGACGTGTCCGACTGACGCCTCTACCTGATATTCGGAGCCCAGATACCCGCGAATGGTCTTCGCCTTCGCGGGAGACTCAACGATTACCAGCTTCACCTGTCCACCTCTTCTGGTCCATTTGCCTTAGCTTGGGAACTTGACGTCCCCGCCCTCGATGAGCCGGAGCAGAAAACCTGCAGGGCCGAGGTGCTTAGCCCGACGATATACCGGCGCCACCATATCGGGTCAAGGCGGCCCGGCGCTTTTGGACCCCGCTGGAGGCAGACGCTACCCCGTCCCGTTTGGCTTGCAGCATGTGGGAGTTGCTGGCAGATGCTCTTGGTTTGGTCCTGGATCGGCGATACGGTTGAAGGGACCAATGACTAAAGACCTATACGGGTCTAGGAGGATTACATGACTGTTTACGTTCTTCCCGATCTTGACTACAGCTACGACGCTCTGGAGCCCCACATTTCGGCTGAGATTATGGAGCTGCACCATTCGAAGCACCACCAGGCATATGTTGACGGGGCGAACGCGGCGCTCTCCTCACTGGAAGCCGCCCGTGACGCAGGGGACATGGCGGCCGTCAACATGTTTGAGAAGAACTTGGCCTTCCACCTTGGGGGTCACACTAACCACTCGGTGTTCTGGAAGAACATGTCACCGGAGGGTGGCGGGGAGCCGACCGGGGCACTAAGGGAAGCCATCGATGCAAGCTTTGGTTCGTTCGACGCTTTCAAGAAGCAGTTCACGGCTGCCGCCATGGGGCTACAGGGCTCGGGTTGGGCTGTTCTTGCTTACGACTCGATCAGTGGGGGCCTTGTAACCTTCCAACTTTATGACCAGCAGGGCAATGTTCCCGTCGGTACCATCCCGCTGCTGATGCTAGACATGTGGGAGCACGCGTTCTACTTGGATTACAAGAACGTGAAGGGCTCTTACGTTGACGCCTGGTGGAACGTTGTGAACTGGGATGACGTGGCAAAGCGTTACCAGCGTGCGAAGGATAGCTTCACCGAACTGATTGTCGCTGAAGACTAGTTTTTCAGGCTGCGGTGGCTCGCGGGCTGCCGCAGCCTGGAGCTTTTTCTAGCTTCTACAAGCTCCGGAGATAAGAAAGTAAGGCGGACGCGGCCGCACCCAAAGCCCACGACTCGAATCCTGTCTCATCTACCAGAATCCGCAGTGGGCGCGCTTCCGGGTCTCTGTAGCGAGCGACCTCCGCCAGAGCTTCCTCTCCGGCCACCTGCCACAGACCCGTCCCTTCTCCAGCCAGAACAACGACGTTCGAGGCAGAGAGGTTAGCACTGGTCGCGATCATTCGCCCAAGGGCGCGCGCTGACGCCTTGACAATGGCGCTTGGAGCGGGGAGCCCCTGCTCTGCCTGATCCAGCAGCTCCAGGTAGCTGACTTCCCTTCCAAGAACGCTGGCTAACTGTGCTTTAATTGAGACCATAGTGAGCATGGCTTGAGAGCACCCACGATGCCCCAACTCGCAGTAGGGACCCATCCCGTCCAGGGGGATGTGACCGCCCAGACCTAGGCCACTCTCTGCCGACCGCACAACCCGATTCCGGAGGACCAGGGCCTGTCCGACGCCCGCACCGATCGTGATAAGCGCGAAGTCTGGCTCTTCTCGGGCTACCCCAAACAGGCGCAAGCCCTCAGCTAGTGCAACAACATCGTTTTCCACGGTCACCGCGGCATTGACGCGGCCCTGAAGCAAACCCTTCAGATCAACGTCTCGCCACCCCAGGAACGGGGCGCGCTCCACTACGCCTTTACCTGAGACCTGGCCGCCGATGGCAACACCGAGGCCCAGCAGACCTTCCGCCCCAAGCTCCTCTGTAACCTGTTCGACTGCCCGCGCCACTGTCTCTGGGCAAGAGTCGCCGAAGGACGCCGTCGCGGAAGCCAATACCTCCCCCGCGGGATCCGTCAAGACCCCGTAGGCGCTCTGGCCCGTCACCTTAACTCCGATCACTTTCCCGTGGTGCGGGTTCAGCTGGTACCCCTTCGAAGGACGGCCCACAGCGACACTCTGTTCCTCAAACGCATCCATGTTTTGGATCTCGGTAAACAAGCCCAGATCGGTGAAGCGCTTGCTGAGGCGGGTCAAGCTAGGCGCGGACAAATCCAGTTCCGTTAGGAGTTCCTGCCTGGGCACTGGCCCACGCTCTAGCACCGCCATCACCAGAGCCCGCTCATTAGGCGAAAGTGCCACGTTGCCTCCTAAGCGCGATTACCTACCAATACGTTACTGCCCGGAGAGACCCCTTGACGGCGCTATTATTTTCGCCCTAAAATCTACTCATGGTTGAAAACAGTGCAGTCACTCACCAGAATCACCCCGTTACCAGCGAAGATAAGCCCCCGAACTACCTGCTTTTAAGCAATGGCCCGACCAGCCTGTTACTTGACTTTGAAGCATCAGACTCCCCCGTTCCCGTTTATTGGGGACCCCGTCTCAGCTCGGAAAACACCACGACCCTTGAGGGTCTAGTGACGGCTAGCCGCACGCAGCGAGTCTCCGGGGGCACCTATGCGCCAGCGAACCTAACCCTAGTTCCGCAACAGTCTGATAGGTGGTTAGACACGCCTGGGCTCAGTGGCCACCGCCACGGTCTGGATTTTGCCCCGAAATTTAATGTGGTCGGTGTGAGAGCGGATCAAGCTTCAGCTGTCATCCAGCTTCACGACTTGGAACTGGACCTTCATCTGGATGTAGATCTAGTAGTCGAGCCGTCCGGACTGCTACGACAGCGGCTCACCCTCACAAACGACGGTGCGGAGGACTACACACTGCAGCATCTCCAAATGGTGTTCCCCATCCCTGAGAGCGCAACGGAACTCCTGGATACAACGGGCCGCCACTTGAGAGAACGTGCACCACAACGCCGTGAAATCGCAATAGGAACGCACCAGAGAGAAGGGTTGAAAGGACGCCCTGGAGCAGACTCCACGCTCTTTATGGCTGCGGGCAGTAGGGGCTTCGACTTTGAGACGGGTTTGGTCCACGCTGTCCATCTAGCTTGGAGTGGGAACTCGCGCGTCGCTGTGACTCGCACGCCGGCGTCCGCCACGTTCTTCACGGTCTCGGAGCTGCTGCTACCCGGAGAGATCATATTAGGCCCTGGTGAGTCCTACCGGACGCCGTGGGCTCTGGCAGCCTGGGGCGATGGACTGAACCAGGTCTCCCGCCAATTCCACGATTATGTGCGTGAGCGTGAGAGTCACCCGAGACGTGATCGTCCCGTCACCCTCAACACCTGGGAAGCCGTCTACTTCGACCATGATCACGGAAAGCTGTTCGAACTAGCCGATGTTGCCGCTGAGGTCGGGGTGGAACGCTTCGTTCTGGACGACGGCTGGTTTGTAGGCCGGCGTGATGACACAAGGGGGCTTGGTGATTGGTACGTCGACGAAGAGGTTTGGCCCGAGGGCCTAAACCCGCTCATCAAAAAGGTTCAGGGCCTGGGAATGGAATTTGGTCTATGGGTCGAACCGGAGATGGTAAACCCTGACTCAAACCTGGCTCGGGAGCACCCCGACTGGATCTTGAGGGGGCGAAGCGAGCTACCGCCTTCCGCGAGACAACAGCAGGTGCTGGACCTCACCAATCCAGAAGCGTATGCGTTCATCCGCGAGCGCCTACTAGACCTTCTGACCCAGTACGACATCGCCTACTTGAAGTGGGACCATAACCGGGACCTGCTTGAGGCCGGTTCCGCAGGGCGGGCGCGTGTCCACGAACAAACCGCAGCTCTCTACCGACTGCTGGCCGAACTAAAAGAGGCACAGCCTGAACTCGAAATCGAATCTTGCGCTTCGGGCGGCGCACGAATCGACCTGGGGATCGCGGATCTCACCGATAGGTTCCACACGTCTGATTGCCTGGACCCCACCGAGAGGTTGGTCAACCAGAAGCACACCGGAGTTGTCGTTCCGCCGGAACTTCTCAGTGCTCACCTCACCACACCAGATGTGCACTCGACGGGCCGCAACGTGAGCGTGGACTACTCGGCAGCTGTTGCTTTACTGGGCCACTTCGGAATTGAGTGGGACCTCACTCAAGCAGATCAGGCAACGCTATCGAAAGTCGCTGACGCAACCCGACTCTGGAAAGAGAACAGGGACCTTGTCTCCTCTGGGACACAAATCCACGCCGACATCACCGACCCGTCGCTGGATGTGCGGGGGGTGGTGAGTAAAGACCAGTCCGAGGCTCTCTTCACTATCACTCAGGTGACCACCAGTGCTTTCCACCCGATGGGGCGCGTGCACTTCCCCGGGTTGAAGCCAGACGCACACTACAGATTGACCGCCCTTGTCGACGGTGCGGCGGAAGGTCCGGGACAGTCTCCTCTTCCCTGGCTGCAAGACCCCGTGGTAATGAGCGGGGAAGCGCTTGGAACGATCGGGGTTCGCGCTCCGGTCCAGTTCCCCGAGACTTCAACCATCATCAAGCTGCAAGAGGTCCCGGCCACCGACTAACCCCGCACGTCGACCACGCCCAGACCGGAGACCACACCACACCCAACGTGACGGGAACCGCGCGCGCTTGCGTTGGCTCGCCCGTGCAGTAACGGTAGACTTGTTCGGCCTGGAGGCGTGTCCGAGCGGCCGAAGGTGCAACACTCGAAATGTTGTGTGGTGCAAGCCACCGAGGGTTCAAATCCCTCCGCCTCCGCTGTGTGAAGTGTCGGGACATCTACTGCAGATGTCCCGACATTTCTGCTGGTGGGACCCGGTTTTCAGGCGTTCTATCACCTGCCAGCCACTCAGGCTCTGCGGGTCCTGTCCCAAGATATTGCGCGTCATTGTGCGCCCATGTTGCGGTCCTTGTTTCTTTTCCGGGTCGGGTGTTGCGCGTCATTGTTCCTCTTTTGGGTCTGGTGTTGCGCGTCATCGTGCCGCT
>CAYFRQ010000041.1:0-14075 GCA_964345615.1 uncultured Actinomyces sp.
TGCCCACAGACGGCAATGAGGTCCGCCAAGTCCTCCGCGTCCCCGACACCCCAGGACCCGTGCGACATGACCGAGTATGCCTGCACATTCACGCCCCAGTAGCGTTGCTCGCCTGAGAGCGCGCCGGGGGCTAAGCGGTCCGGAACAACGTAGAGCGGCGCAGATACGGGCTCACCTTCGTCCACCCTCGCGTAAACACTGTGGTAGCCCAGGGGAAGCGAATCCGGGATAGTGAACGTCGCCCTTCCGCGCAGCACGCCATCGACCTCGCGAGGGGTGACGTACACGTCCTTGGCCTCCAGCGCCCCCGACCCGCCATCTTCCAACACGTACCAGGCGTTAACCTTCTGCCCGTCGTCCACGTGGACCTGGAGTTCGGCCTCCTTCCCCAGACGCACCACAGTGCAGACGGGCAACGTCTGCATCCAGGGGAGATCCTCCGCGTGACGAATCGCCCTCAGCACGGCTTCGTTCGAGCAGCCCGGCATGACGGGAACACCCATAGCGGAGAGGACCTTCAGCAGGGAGTCTGCAGAAACTTCAGTGAGCTCACCCCCAAAGCCGTAGTACGAGGTCGCAACGCGATTCAGGTCCGCCAAGTGGCGTAACGCATCAATGTCGACCGGAGTTCGCTCTGTTTGGACTGCTTCGTCCACGTCTCCCCCTTGAGCTCAGTAGAGCCCGCAAACACCTGCGGGCCTAGCTTCGAGGATACCTTTTCCAGACACTGAGCACGGAGTCCTTCGCCCAGGTGAGAGGGCGAAGATGGGTTCATGCTCCCCGCAGTAAAAGTCCCGGAAGTCCACCAAGAACCTGTCGCCTCAGTCTTGCGGGCCCTTCAGCTAGAACCTCAAAAAGTGACTTCTAACGTCGATGCCACATTTGTTGGCGAGTCCCTACCGCAGGTACGGCGGATCTACGGCGGGCAGGTCGTGGCCCAGGCTTTGCTGGCGAGCGCAGCAACCATTCCCGACCCGGCGCGACTCCCCCATTCCCTGCATGCCTACTTCCTGCGCGGCGGTGACCCGGGTAGGCCCCTGGACTTTGACGTGTCGGTGCTACGTGACGGCGGTTCCTTTTCTGCCAGGTCTGTCAGCGTTGAACAGCAGGGCCGCGAACTGCTCGTGATGAACGCGTCTTTTCACGCGAACGAGGCGGGCCTGGGTTCGCAGCCGTCCGCCCCCGAAGTGGTCCCACCGGAAGAAGCCGATTCCGCACTCTCGCTGTTCCGCGACCTAGACCACCCGGTAGCAAAGTTCTTAGGCAAGACTGCGGCATTTGACGTTCGGCACGTGCAAAAGTCTCTTTATGTGGGTCCGGCCCCAAGGCTCGAACCCGTGCAGCAACTGTGGATGAAACCCCGAACACCGATTCCTGAAACATCGCAGGTTGTTAAAAGAGCCCTCCTGGCCTACGTCGTGGACCAGGTGATGCTGGAACCCTCTCTGCGATCGGTCGGGTTGCACTGGTCTGCACCTGGACTGTCGCTTGCCTCTTTGGACCACTCGATGTGGTTCCACAGAGACGTCGACGTGAACCAGTGGCTCCTGTTTGATGGGGCCTCAACATCTGTTGGCGGGGGCAGAGCCAAAGCCGACATCAGAGTCTTCTCCGAAACAGGCGAGCTGGTGGCGTCTGCCGCCCAGGAAGGAATGGTGAGGGTCCCTGAGCCCGGCAGCGATACTGCCGGGCGTTGGACCTTCAGCGACTAATGGCGACGCAGGCGCCTGTGAGTGGCACTCTTGGGCCTCGCGGCTTCCGCCCCTAGGCGTTCGATCTTGTTCTTTTCGTAGTCTTCGAAGTTCCCTTCAAACCAGTGCCACTTCGCCTGGTCTTCATCGGTTCCTTCCCACGCCAGGATGTGGGTTGCAACGCGGTCCAGGAACCAGCGGTCGTGTGTCACAACCACGGCGCATCCCGGGAAGTTCTCAAGAGCGTTCTCTAGCGAGCTCAGGGTTTCAACGTCCAGGTCGTTCGTGGGCTCATCAAGTAGCAGCAGGTTGCCGCCCTGCTTCAGGGTCAGCGCCAGGTTGAGCCGGTTGCGTTCACCACCCGAAAGGACACCGGCAGGTTTCTGTTGGTCCGCGCCCTTGAACCCGAAGGCTGAAACGTAGGCGCGCGACGGCATCTCTACGTTCCCAACCTGGATGAAGTCGAGTCCATCTGACACGACCTCCCAAAGCGGCTTCTCAGGGTCGATCCCCGCACGGTTTTGGTCGACGTAAGAAATCTTGACGGTCTCACCAATGTTCAGGTTTCCGTCGTCCAGGTCTTCGAGGCCAACGATGGTCTTGAACAGTGTGGTTTTGCCAACCCCGTTGGGGCCAATGACACCGATAATGCCGTTTGGCGGCAGGGAGAAGCTGAGGTCGTCGATAAGGACTCGGTCACCGAATCCCTTCTTGAGTTTCTTTGCATCGATCACGACCGAACCCAGGCGGGGGCCGGGCGGGATTTGAATCTCTTCGAAGTCCAGCTTGCGGGTGCGCTCTGCTTCCGCCGCCATCTCCTCGTACCGTTCAAGGCGCGCCTTTTGCTTAGCCTGACGCCCCTTGGGGCTGGTGCGAACCCAGTCCAGTTCGTCCTTCAGTCGCTTTGCCAGCTTCTGGTCCTTCTTGCCTTGAATCTGCAGCCTGCGCTGTTTCTCTTCAAGGTAGGTGGTGTAGTTGCCCTCGTACGGGTACAAGCGCCCCCGGTCAACCTCAGCGATCCACTCTGCGACGTGATCCAGGAAGTACCTGTCGTGGGTGATCGCGATGACAGCACCCGGGTACGACTTGAGGTGCTTTTCCAGCCACAGCACGGACTCGGCGTCCAGGTGGTTGGTGGGCTCATCTAGCAACAGTAGGTCTGGGGCTTCCAGAAGCAGTTTGCAGAGGGCGACACGGCGTCTTTCACCTCCGGACAGCACACTAACCGGAGTGTCGCCCGGGGGACAACGCAGGGCCTCCATCGCCTGGTCGAGCTGGGAGTCCAGATCCCAACCGTTTACCGCGTCGATCTCAGTTTGTAGTTCCCCCATCTCAGCAAGCAACTTGTCGAAGTCGGCGTCCGGGTCGGCCATGGCCTCAGAAATTTCGTTGTAGCGCGCCAGCTTTGCGACCGTGTCCTTCACGCCTTCCTGAACGTTTTCAAGGACCGTCTTGGTTTCGTCAAGCTTGGGTTCTTGCTCCAAGATACCAACAGAGTAGCCGGGGGTCAGCCGGGCTTCCCCATTGGACGGCTCATCGAGTCCTGCCATGATCCGGAGGATCGAGGACTTGCCGGCCCCGTTGGGTCCCACCATGCCGATCTTTGCGCCGGGCAGGAAAGCCATGGTGACATCGTCGAGTATGACTTTGTCGCCGTGCGCCTTCCTGGCCCTCACCATTGAGTAGATGTACTCAGCCACTTATCTGTCTCCTACCGCAGAGCTTTGCTTTGCCTCTATGCTAGACGGCTGGAAAAACCGGCAGGTGGGCGGTTGGCTTCTAGCTAAGCGGCTTTTGTCTCCTTTTCAGCTTCCGTTGCCGCAACCACCAGCTCTGCAGAGACTTCTTCATCGTCCGGGCCCTCACCATCTTCAACTGGCCGGACCATGGGTTCCCTGCGAAGCCTGGAAAAACTGGCGACACCAAAAACCAGGTCGTGTCCAACTGTGACCGCATGGATGGCAATGTCCCCCTGGGCTTCGCCGTCCTTATTGATCCAGTACTGCGCGGCAGGACGACCCACGACGACAATGGGTGCACCTCTTCGCAGCGACAGCTGACTGTGTTCGGCAAGCACACCCCAAGTTTTCACCGTGTACCAACTGGGCTCTCCGTCTTCCCACTGTCCATCGTCCCGTCTCCTGGCCCGAGGGACGGCCATCCGGAACCGGGCGAAGGGTTTCGTGTCTTCTTCAACGCTGCGGTGCAAAGCGACATCGGATGCGACACGGCCCCTCAGAATCATCAGGTCCTGCACGCTCATGACTGTTTCCTTCCAAAGTTGGGTGAGAAGCACTCTTGCACTTCCGTCCCAACCCTCAAGGAAACCCAGGTGCTCCGGGGTCCCTGCGCTTCTAGCCTGTGGAAAGCCGCCTATCTATTCAGCTGGGGATTCCCCATCAAAGTCCGCGAAAGATCGCTGAGCCTGCAGGACTACTTCGGCGGCCAGGTCTCGGTAGTACCCGGGCTTCTCTGATTGTTTCGCAGGAAACAGGGCACGCCGGTAGTACTCGAGTTCGATGATTGAATCCTGGATGTCCAGGAGGGCGCGGTGCGTCCCGTTCTTTTCAGGAGCGCACACGTAAGCCTTGGGATACCAGCGTTTCGCAAGTTCTTTAACCGTGGAAACATCAATGATCCGGTAGTGCAGGTGATCCGTCACCTCCGGCATGTAAGCACGTAAGAACCGCTGGTCCTGACCAACGGAGTTACCGGCAAGCAGTGCAGTGCCAGGCTCCGGGACTATCTGTTTCAGGTAGTCCACGATGACCGTTTGGGCCGCTTCAAGTTCCATTCCACCTTCCAGGCGCTCTAGGAGCCCTGAAGAAGTGTGCATTTGCCGCACGAAGTCATCCATCTGCATTAGTGATGCGTCCGAAGGTTTGATGACCACTTCGATGCCGGGCGCCAGTGGGTGCAAGACGGAGTCGGTGACGATAACGGCGACCTCGACTAGTTCGTCAACTGCGGGGTCCAGGCCCGTCATTTCGCAGTCGATCCAAACGAAGGGGGTCTTTGCGGCTTTCTGCGGAGGGGTCAAGTCATTCACGTTTCTCACGATAGTCGGGGTTTCCGGAGCTCGGCGGGGCGGGTCGTACACTGGGCGACGTGAGCGAAACAAACGAAACCGTCACCGCAGCCCGGGTTGAAGACGCAGCTCGACTGCTGGATGGCGTCGCAAAAGTTACCCCTGTCCAGCCTGTCGACCGCCTTTCTTCGGTAGCGGGTGTCCCCGTCATGGTGAAGCGCGAGGACCTGCAACGATGCCGCTCATTCAAGATGCGCGGTGCCTACAACAAGATTGCGCGCCTGTCGAAGCAGGAACGGGAACGTGGTGTCGTTTGCGCTTCAGCGGGCAACCACGCACAGGGGGTGGCTCTGGCCTGCGCTGAGCTGGGGATTGATGGGACCATCTACCTCCCCTCCTCCACCCCTCGCCAGAAGCGTGACCGAATCGAGAGTCTGGGTGAAGGTCACGTCCAGATGGTGTTTGTTCACGGCACTTTTGATGAGGCGCAGGCCGCAGCAAAACAGGACGCCGAGGAAACTGGGCGCATCTATGTGCACCCGTTCGATGACCCGGACGTCATGGCAGGCCAGGGTTCGATCGCCAAAGAAATCTCAAACCAGCTTGGCTCCGATCTGGGGACAGTCCTGATCCCCGTGGGTGGCGGAGGCCTCCTGGCAGGAATGGCCGCGTGGCTCAAAGCAAACCGGCCGGGCGTGCAGGTTGTTGGCGTTGAAGCGACGGGAGCGGCCTCGATGGCAGCAGCCCTTGAAGCAGGCGAACCCACGACACTAGAAAGCATCGACGGGTTCGTTGATGGAACCGCGGTGCGCCGCGCAGGCGACCTAGCTCACACGACGATCGACTCCCTGGTCGACCAGGTCGTTGCGGTGCCAGAGGGCGCGGTAAGCAAAGAAATGCTCGACCTGTACCACACTGACGGAATCATCGCCGAGCCCGCAGGTGCGCTAGCGTCAGCGGCGATCGCGATGGCAGCCGCTGGGGAGCTCCCCGAACTCGAGCTGAAAGGCACAACCGTTGCCATCATCTCCGGGGGAAACAACGATCTGTCCCGCTACGCAGAAGTGCAAGAACGCTCCCTTGTGCACCAGGGACTGCGCCACTACTTCCTGGTCTCCTTCCCCCAAAGGCCGGGCGCCCTCCGCGATTTCCTGGACCAAATCCTGGGGCCCGATGATGACATCCTCTACTTCGAGTACACGAAGAAGAACAGCCGCGAAACCGGTCCGGCCCTGGTCGGCATTGACATTCATGCGCGCGAGGATCTGGCGGGACTCCGCCAGCGCATGGCGCAGTCCGACCTGGAAATCGACGAACTCGATCCAGACTCCGAACTCTTAAGGTTTCTGATTTAGGTCCGGCAGAGTATTCTTCTACCTGCCGGCTCTTGCCCCCGTAGCTCAGTGGATAGAGCACCAGACTTCTAATCTGATGGTCGCGCGTTCGAATCGCGCCGGGGGTGCTCAGTCTTCAGCGCCCGGAGGAAGATCCAGGGGCTCCAGGTCCGCGAAACGTCCCATCTCTTCTTCCGCGTCCTCCGCCGACAGGTCTTCGGGGGCTAGCCGGACGTCAACTGTCCTGCCTGGGAGCAGTGAGAAGGGGCGGTCCCCGATCACCACGGGCATGTGAGAGGTTGCCTCAGCATCTAAGGTGACCTGCACCGAGTCCCTGCCCGCCGCAACGGACAACCAGTCTCCCTCGAAGCAGACCCTGAACTTCAGTTGCTTCCACTGGGGTGGCAGGTTCGGGTTGATCTTCAACCTGCCACGCGCAAGGCGCACCCCACCAAAACCCATCACAGCAGCAGACCACGCACCGCCCAGGGAAGCCAGGTGTAGTCCCAGGTCGGTGTTCCCGTGCAGGTCGGCAAGGTCAACGTACAGTGCGCGGTCGAAGTAGTCGCGGGCAAGTTCCGTGTACCCAACGTCGGCCGCAACAATGGACTGCGAGGCGGCAGAAAGGGATGAGTCCCCCGTTGTGAGGGGGTCGTAGTACTCGAAGTCAGCACGTCTTTGGTCCAGGGGGAACTGGTCCCCGGACAGGTAGAGGGCCAGGATCACGTCTGCCTGTTTGATCACCTGGTGGCGGTAAATGACCAGCGGGTGGTAGTTCAAAAGCAGCGGATAGTTCTCCCTAGGCACTGAATCGAAGTCCCAACGCGGCTTCCGCAAGAAACTGTTGTCCTGGGCATGCACCCCTACCTCGCGGTCAAAGGGAATATGCATGCCGCGCTCGATCCTGCGGAACTCGAGCAGCTCAGCATCGCTGAGCCCCAGTTGCTTTCGGAGCCGCACGTAGTCTTTGTGCCTGGTTCGGTCCATCCAGGAAGCCCAATAAAGCGCGTTGCGCAGGTTTTCCCTTGCCATCACGTTCGTGTAGAAGTTGTCGTCCACGACCGCCGTGTATTCGTCGGGACCGGTTACCCCAAAGATGTGGAACTGGGGTGAGGTGCCCTGGCCGGGCTGATCCCAGAACCCCAGGTCAGCCCAAAGCCGGGCGGTTTCAACCAGGATCTCAAAGCCCTCTTCGACCATGTAGTCAGTGTCTGCGGTTGCCCTGGCGTACTGGTCGACGGCGTAGGCGATGTCCGCGTTGATGTGGTACTGAGCGGTGCCCGCAGGGTAGTAGGCAGAGGCTTCCTCACCACTTATGGTCCTCCAGGGGAAGAGCGCCCCTTTTTGGTTCATCATGGCCGCCCGTCCGCGAGCAGCGTCCAGTAGCTTGTATCGGTAGCTAAGGGCAGTCCGGGCTGAATCCGGGGCAGTGAAAGTTAGGAACGGGAGCAGGTAGATTTCGGTGTCCCAAAAGTAGTGACCGTCGTACCCGGTGCCGGAGAGCCCCTTCACGGAAACACTGGTCCCGTCCAGTAGTCGGCTGCTTTGAATCAGCTGGAAAAGGGTCCAGCGCAACGCTTTTTCTGCTTCCTTGTCCCCCACTATCTCGATGTCGTGGTTCTCCCACAGCTCGAAGAAGGCCAGGGCTTGCCCGTCGAAGAAGCTGTCCAGGCCAGCCTGCTGGGCTGTCTCAAGAGTTTCCTGTGCGGACTGGGTCAGGGCACTGATTGCCTGGGCAAGCTCTGCAGAGATCACGGTTCCGCTGTCCGCAGCTGCAGTTTCCAAGGGCTCGCCGATGACGTCTGAACGGGCGTAGCTCAGCCACTTGCCGACGCGCAGACTCTCACCTTCTGCAATGGACGCGTCGTAGTGGATCCGTTGGGCCAGCCCGTCGTGTTCTTCGCTCGCCAAAGCAGGGCTGGGTTCGCTACCCTCCCCTATCACCGAAGCTTCGTTGCTGAAGCTAAGAGCAGCCATCATTTTTGAGGTTTGGGCACGAAAAACCAGGTTTCCGTTGCCCTCCTCAAAGTTACGCGAGATGACGTTGAGGTTTGCGGTTACATCCGCAGAACCCCGCGGGTCACTCATCGCCGTTTCTTCCTCAGAGTCGGGTGAGGCCCAGCTGGGGGATTCTTCAATGACGGAACTGACCCGGACGTCCACTGGCCCCTGCGTGGGCGTCACAGATATCTCGATTGCGGCAAGCCCGGCCTGCGTTATCGACACGGCGGCGCGCTGATCAAGTTGCAGGCGCACGCCGTTGCTCCCTTCCCAAAGGACCGAGTCGACCAGGACGCCGCGACGCATGTCGAGCCGACGTTCAGCTTCCAGGACCCGGCCTGCTTCGAAGCTGACGCGCTCCCCGTCAGCGAAGACTTCCAGGCCTGTCGCATCGGGTAGGGAGAGTAGTGTCTGGCCGATGCGAGCCAGGCCGTAGGCATTTTCTGCGTGGACTATCGGCCAGGTCTCGTGGAAACCAGCCAGAAGCGTCATCGCGCCCCCGCCCTCTTGGATTCGCAGTCCAACTTGACCGCGAAGCCCCAGGTACCCGTTTGCTAGGGCAAGGAGGGCTGAGGTCGCGGGCGAGGCATCTTCAGCGCTGGTGATAACGGTCCACGGTCCCCCACCGTCCAGTTGGTGCTGGGCCTTCTGGATTCCTTCGATTGTCTGAATCACGCCGCACCTTCAGGGATCAGGTCCGACAGGTCTGAAACCACCATGGTCGCGCCGGCGCCTTGCAACTCTTCGACTCCCGCACCCCGGTCGACCCCGACCACAATCGTAAAGTTGCCAGCTCGCCCGGCCGCGACTCCAGAAAGAGCATCTTCGAAGACGACGGCACTGCCCGGTTCACTTCCGACAAGCTCTGCTGCCCTCAGGTACGTGTCCGGGGAGGGTTTGCCAGGAAGGCCAGCTTCTGCCGCGTATTCCCCATCCACCACGACCGGGAAGTAGCCCGCGAGCCCGCTTAGCTTCAACACCTCCCGCGCGTTTTTGGACGAGGAAACTACGGCCATCGGCACGCCAAGTCGGGCAGCGTATTCCAGGAACGCCGCCGAACCCGGGTACGGGTCGATCCCCTCTGCTTGCAGGACGGAGGCGAAGTTCGCGTTCTTGTCTTGTGCCATCCCCCAGATGGTTGGCCCGGTGTCCTCCGCCTGGGTTGGCCCACCGGCTGGCAGGTCTATTCCGCGGGAAGCGAGTAGGGACGCGACCCCGTCAATGCGGGATTTCCCGTCCACGTAAGCGTAGTAGTCATCCTCCGTGTAGGGGGCGGACCCCCGGGCTTCCAGGAAGGGGGTAAACAGGTTTGACCAGGCAAGCTTGTGCAGGTCGGTGGTGGGCGTTAGGACCCCATCCAGGTCAAAGAGCAGCGCGCTGACCTGCCCGCTTTCAACCTTCTGAGCGAGACTTCTAGTGTCTTTCAAAAGGACCCTTTCCTTGTCGCTGATCTAGCTCCAAGGTTAACGAAACTAAGACCCGGACTGGGCATTGGTGGGTCAGTTCACGGCGGACCCCGGGAAGTCCCGAGGTCCGCCGTACCTAACGACTCGACTACCTACGGGATCGACGAACTCCCAGGGTCAAAGCTGCTCCCGAGGCCACAGCCACTGCACCCAGTGCCCAGAATATTCCTGTGTCCGCCCCGGTCTTCGCCAGCTGCCCCCGACTGGAACTCTTCGGTCCCGGAGAAGCCTCAATAGACACAGTTTGACCCCGGTCTTTGATGTCAGCGTGGACGGTCACCTGTTTGTCCTTTTCCCACAGCTCCTCGAAGACAACAGTAGTTGTCCCGTGAAGAGCAGTTGAGTCAAAGCTGAACTCCATGTCAACGCAACCATCGGCAGACTCGGGTGTAAAGACTAGGTTCGAAGTCACTTCTTTACCTTTTGAGAGCAGTTCTTTTCCGCTCGTTGCATCCATAAGCTTGCCCTTCAGGGTGTATTCGGTCCCGGGCTTCAGGTCCAGGTAGCAAACGGTGTCCTTGATCGTCGCTTCCTTCACGGCAGGAATCACCTTCTTGTTTTCCGGCCCGGTGGCGGTGGTCCCAAGCTGTGGGTTCCCCGTGATTGTGTACTGCTCAGTGACGTCCGGGATGGTGCTGAGAAGCGGCATGACCCGGTCGTCTCCGCCAAAGCTGTGGACCACCTGGTACGTGCCGCGGGTTGGGCGATCAGCTTCGTCACGCAAGAGTTTCCAAGAGAGGTCCGCCTGGCCTAGATACACGCCGTTCTTAGCGGGAATGGTCAGCGTGTCTCCAACCTGGATGGCGTCGTCTAGGTCACGGACTTCAACGCCTTCAGGCCAGAAGTAGAGTCTCTGCTCAATGGTCTTGGTGTCAGGACCGTAACCCGCCGCGCCCGGGAAGGTCGGGTGGTCTTCGGGAAGGCCCGAGATCCACACGTCATCCACCATGTAGGTGTTGTCAATCGTCGGCTTCACGGTCAGGTTCGACTCGACCTTGCCCTCATACCGCAACACAGAGTGCTCGGCAGCGACGCCGTACCCATCCGACCAGTCTCCTGCGATCATGTGCGCGTCTTCTCGCGCAATCTGCGGTTGAGCTCCCGCATCCATCTTCCACACCCAAACGATGAAGCCGGGGTCGCCGTCGTAGTCGGTTTCCACCCGATAGGTTCCCGGTCCTACCGCCACTAGTTCAGCTTGGGCAACAGCCTTTGCATCGCTCGGGACACTACCAGCCTGGGATGCGGGCCTTTGCCCGGTGTAGTAGGCGGTCCCCACGAACTTCACCTTGAGGGGCACGTAACCGTCCTGACCGGGAAGCGCACCGCCTTCACCCAACCAAAGCGGGTTCGAGTACGCGGGATCTGCCTGGACGTCAAGGCTGTCCGCAATCACGCCCTGGCCGGGCTCGATGAACTTTGCGCCAGCGTCCTCAGTGCTAGAGGTCAGCATTGGCTGGAAGTCGTACAACAACTCTTCAGTTGGCTCAGGTGCACTCAGAACAGCACGGGTTCCCGGTACCTGGGTGATGGTTGTTTGAGTGCCGTCTGAGCGCCCGAACGCACCCAGGGCACTCTGTGTTGCGACGGATCCAAAGGTGACTTTCGCTTTGACTGTCCCGTTCGCTGTGGACTTCCCAGAAAGGGTGATCGCTGAGCTCTTAGTTTTGCCCTTCCAGGTCTTTCCGTCGGCACTCAGGGTCCCGCCTGCCGTGGAGCCTTTGTCGAAAACAGCGGGGCCAGTAAGGACGACCGTCATGTCGACCCCCGCGGTCCACGCACCCGTAGGCATCGCCTGAACTCCGAGCTCCAGAAGCTCAAAGGTCTGACGGCTTTCAGAGACCTTGAAGCGGGCCTGACCCGAGACGTAGCTGGGCGTGTTCGCCTTGGCATCGGCAGCCATGGTCTGTGCCATCTCCGCAATGATGGGTCCGGCGGCACTTCCAGAACCGGTTAGGGTCGCCATGAACTCACCGAGGTGGCCCCGCCCTTCCCCCAACTCAAAGTTGAGGTGGGCAAGAGTGGACACCGCGGCCCGGACTCCCGCGTCCGCTTGGGTCCCGTACTTTGAGAGGACGTACGCCATTTGGTAGTTGTCCTGCAGTTGAAGTCCACTGGCCCTCGAGACTCCCGATGGAATTTGCTGAACAGAGACTGCTCTCGAAGCACCTGGCCCGCTAGGAGTGGGCGCAATGAAATCGATGCACCACTCCGCCCGACCCGCGACATCGAAAGCGCCCAGCCAGTGCTCTAAGCCGTGCCCAAGGTAGTAGTACCAGTAATAGCCCTGTCCTTGGCTTATCCCTGGAAGGCTAAGAGGCCCGTCCAGCGTGCCTAGTGCCCTCGTGGCAAAAGTCCGCGCAACCACGGGCTTCGAACCTGACTGCGGTTGCTCTAGCTGCTCTTCACTGACCTGGCTCTCAGCCTGCTCCTCTGCGGAGACGTCACGGAGTTCTTGGGCAAGTTCTTCGACCTTCTGCTGGTACGGATCAGCTGGTTCTGCCTCGGCCGCTACCCCCTGCAGTGGAGCGCTGAGCATGAATGGGAACACCAGTGCCCCCGCCCACCCAGCCACCTTTCTTTGCCACCTTGTTCTTCGCATCCTGCGCTCCTGTTCGTTTCAACCTGTTCTTTTCAAGCTGCTCTTTTCAAGCTGCTCTTTGTTTGGGTCGACAGCGCTCCTGCGCGACGACAGCCTGAAACGTATCCGGGCAGAACGACCCCACACAGGAGGGCGCTTCCCGCCTGGGGAAAACTCTCAGAACCGGATGCTGTGGATAAGGGGTAGACAGCAAGAGAGCGAGGACAACAACGCGGACAACAAAAGGAGCGGGGCCCCTTTTGGGACCCCGCTCCTTTTGCTTCGTCTTGACTGCTAGACGCGGAAACGAACCGCTGCGATGAGCTCCACGATGCCCCATGCAATGGCGGCAATGCCCACCATGATCCACATGACCATCGCCCCGAATAGGGGAGAGACGATGATGGCGATACCCGCCAGGATGCTGATGATTCCGTAGAAGATGGTCCATCCCTTAGATCCGGTCATCCCGATTCCCCCAAAGGCCTGGAAACCCTCAAAGATCCAGGAAACACCGATCATTATGACGATCCACCAGACCACAAATACTGCGGTCGTGGGGTTTTCGGCAATCATCACAACGCCTGCGACAACCGCCAAAATCCCGAGCAGAATGCGGCCTACACGACCCCAGCCGGAAATGTCTTTCCCGAAGACTCCGCTGAAGAAGTAGAAGATCCCGCCGATGATCGCGTAAATGCCAAGAACGACCGTGAGTCCAACGGCGAACGCCGTTGCGGTCTTACCGGGCCAAACAAGGATTACGATGCCCGCGGCAAGGCTGAGGAATCCCAGCACCGCAAGCCAGACGCGGGACTTTGTCCGCACCTGTGTTAGTAGATCTGAACTCATTGTTGTAGTGCCTTCCGTTAACGACTGGGGGCCTTGAGCGCCCAGACCCAAATTAAAGGATAACGCGGCCGGTTAGCACACGCTCGGCCGAATCGCGAGCCAGCTCAGTCCTCGGGCTGAATCAAGCCTTTTTCGTAGGCTTTCGCCAGCCTGCGGGGTACGCGAAGCTCGCGGCCCCCGACGCGGATGGTCTGGAGCTGGTCCAGATCCGCCTTCCAAGACGAGCGGCGGGTGCGGGTGTTCGAACGCGACATTTTGCGCTTGGGTACTGCCATCGCTGATCGCTCCTTACTGCGTTACGGCCGGGCTTTAAGCCCGAACAAAAAACCTGCCGCCGGGTGCGAATCGCCACCCTGAGCGGCCTACAGACCCAAGCTTCGCACGCCAGAGCCGCTGAGCGGTAACCCAGGTGAGACAATGTCGGCATGTTCACGCTCCACGCAGGGTCACTGGCCAGAGCCGAGATCACCGTTAAGCGCTCCCGTTTCATCGCAACTCTGATGCGCACCGACACTGTGGATCAGGCTCGCGCCGCCATCGCGGACGTGAAACGCGAGTTCCCTGACGCCCGCCACAACTGCTCCGCTTTTGTAGTCTCATCCCAGCAGGGGCCCAACGGGGCCCACTCTAGCGATGATGGTGAGCCATCAGGAACAGCCGGTCCCCCGATTCTGGAAGTGCTTCTGGGCGACTCCCTTGTTGACGTCACCGCCGTCGTCACCAGATACTTCGGGGGCATCCTGCTTGGCACAGGGGGCCTGGTGCGGGCCTACACGGAGGCGACGCAGGCTGGCGTAGCAGCAGCTGACCTGGTGGCCTTGCGGACCCTGAAGAAGGTCGAAGTTCAAGTGCCCCTCAAAGTGGCCGGGCGCTTTGAATCCGAAATCCACTCCAGGGGGTGGCACGTCCTGGAAAGTTCCTGGAGCGACACACTCTCCTTAACCCTGGGACTTACCGAAATCGAAGCAGATGAGCTCTCTTTGCTCACAGCGGAAATGACCCGCGCTCCCGCGCAACTACGCGACTTGGGAACCACCGTGATCGAAGCACCTGTGTCCGCCCGTAGCTCATCCCCTACGCTTGGGCCTTAAGACCCGTAGGCTCAGGTACGGCCGGGTTTCA
>CAYFRQ010000042.1:0-13992 GCA_964345615.1 uncultured Actinomyces sp.
ATGAACCCGGCTCCCCCGGTGACAACAATGCGCATGTAGGCTCCTTGGTGTAGCGGCAGCAGGCCCGAACTGGCAGGCTCACGCCAGTCTAGCCGGGCAAGTACCTGGGGGGGATCCACGTGGAAGTCAGTGTGTGCGCGGTCGTCGTCACGTACCAGCCGAACCCAAACGAACTCCTGGCCCTTCTCGAGGCCCTGCGTCCCCAGGTGAACGGCATGATGATTGTCGACAACGGGAGCGAAATGCCCGAGTTCCTGCACGACCTGGCAGCCGACTTCGATGCACAGTTGATCCTGCTTGAAGAGAATCAGGGAATTGCCCGCGCCCAAAACCTTGGCATTGCGCTTGCCTTGGAACAGGGCTTTGACGCAGTGCTCCTCAGCGACCAGGATTCAATCCCAGCGTCGGACATGGTCAAACAACTCGTGGACTGCTTCGAAGACCCACAGAAGCTGACAGAGCTGCCCACACCCGAAAACAAGGTTGCCAGCCAGTTTCCCAGGTCCGCTTTCAACGGCCCTGTGGCTGCCGTCGGCCCGGTCCCCTCCGACGGCCGCGGGGACGGGTCAGGCGGGGATCTGGTCTATTCCTTCACGAAGTGGGGCGCGAGAAGAACAACCGTTCCTGGGCCAGGAGAAGTGCTGGCCGCGCCCTTTGTGCTTGCCTCAGGATGCCTGATTTCCAGGGAAGCGCTGAAAGCTGTCGGTCCCATGAATGAAGCGCTCTTCATCGACCATGTCGACCTTGCATGGTGCCTACGCGCAATCGAAAAGGGATTCCGCATCCTGGTTTCAGGAGACGCACGCATCTACCATTCGCTGGGAGACGACGTAGCAACGGTACCGGGACGCAAGCGCGCCGTTCACCTGCATTCACCCATCCGCAACTACTACATGATGCGAAACACTCTGCTGCTACAGTCAGCGTCCTTCCTTCCAGCTAAGTGGAAGCGCCGCTACCTGTGGTGGATGGCGAAATACACGGGCTACTATGCCCTAGCGCCGGGGCGGACACAAAGACTCCCAATGATCTGCCGTGGCATCAAAGACGGCCTGCAAGGCAAGTCGGGACCGGTTAGCTAAGACTCAGGCCCTGCGCAAGAAATAGGTGAAGAACAACGCAAAGGCTACGGTCAGCGTCAGCATCGCACACAGGTAGGCAAGCGCGGCGCCAAGCATTCCACACGCAGGGACAAGCAGCAGTGACAATACGAAAACAACGATTCCGGCCAAGGCGTAACCCAGGAAGACCGCGTGCTGACGCCGCAGGGTGGTGAGCGCATAGAAGAGGACTACGCTCAAAGCGTTAAAACCGCCACCTGCGACCAATACCAGCATCTCAGCCCTGTAGGGACCGACGTTTTCGGCATACATCCAGTCAAGCAACGGCACGCCGATCAAGTAGGTCGCAATCCAGACGACCACAAACCCCGCAACCGCACCCAAAAGACCTCGAAGCACCAGGTTTCGAAAAGCCCTTCGATTACGCTGCGCCCAGATAAGAGCCATGCGGGTGAGGAGCGGTCGGAACAGTAGCGTTGAAAGGAGGTTCACTGCGAAAGCAGGCATGAAAAGAATGGCGAAATAGCCCTGAGTTTCGTTGTCCATGTAGGTTGCGATCGCAAAACGAGGGGCATTGGACAGGTAAACCGCAAGGAACGCCGACAGGAAAAGCGGAAAGCAGGCAACTAAGACCTGTCTGATGGGAGCTGCTGCAAAACTCGGTCTGATCCCGAAGTCAGCCCGCGCGGGAAGTACCACCACAAGCAGCAACGTCAGGACCGAAACACCAAGTGTTAGGAGAGTGGTGACCAATAGGTCCCCTGTCACGACCATGGCTACGCAGAAAACAAGTGTGGTAACGAACACTCTGGTGAAATAGGACTTCCCGGCTGAATCCAACCTGCCGAGTCGTTGCCACTCCCCGAAAAAGACGTCCTCGAACGCGTCAACGGATCGTAGCGAGGCAATGAGTATGACCAAGGTTATGTTCGAGCCTGCTTCGCCGCTAAGCACCGGGTACACGACAATCCCGACCAGCATCAGTAGGACTGTCACAGCGCGCAATGCCCCATAGGTTCCGAAGCTAAAGCGAGCCGCGACATCCGTAGCCTGGTAGGTCCGGACTTCGTACATTCCGAGGCTCTGTAGCTGCTGCCCGACGGCGAGCCCAAGCGCGAAGACCCCGGCAGCAGAAACCCCCGCGACCCTGGTGACGACCAGCAACATGATGACAGTTGAGGCCGAGGCCATCACTGAGCTGGCCGTGTTCCAGACGTAGTCACTACGCAGCTGAGACCTAGCCTGGGAGGACATTAGCTGGTGCTTTCAGTCCCAAACTTGCCAAGGTCAAGGATGCAGGGCCGATGGTTCTTGCGGTCTTCTAAAGCCGGTAGCTCCATGTAGTTCCCATAGCCACGGGTAAGGATCCGGTGGTGCTCGGCTGGGAGTTGCACAGTCAAGTCTTCAAAGGCCACCCCCTTGGTCGGGAACAGCTGGTCACGCGTGACAATCCAGGGGCGAGGGTCCATCATCGTGAAGTCGCTCATTGCCCGCTCGGGTTCGTCCTCAAAACGTCGCGCGGCACTCTCCCACTTGCTCTGGATCCAACGCTGCCTTACCTTGAAGAGCTTCAGTCCGTGGTGAACAACTGTTGTGATCGTGAAAACCAGGCCCCTCAGTGGCCCCTTTATTTCCAAGTAGGGCCTTGGCGTTCCTGCAAGAAACAGGAGACGACCCCAGAAGAATGTTGCAAAGCTCTGCTTCCTAAACTCTCTTTCCGTTGCCGGAAGGTTGTCTAGCGGGAAGATGTCAAGTGCGATAGGAAGCTGATAGGTGGACTCTTTGGCCCACTCGTGAACGTACTTAGTCCCCTTCAACACCATCTTTGTGTACATGTAGGGAAAGTCATCCAGGACCTTGAGGTTGTGCAGTTCGAAGTCGGCTCCCATAACCTCTGGAGCTTCGACTAAGAAACGCTCGTAGTCCGCGCGAGGTAGGCAAACATCGGTGTCGTCGTCCCAGGGGATGAATCCCGCGTGCCGTACAGCACCTATCGCTGTCCCCCCGTAAACAGCGTAGGGGATGTCGAGTTCCTGACAAATCCTGTCGAACTCTCCCAGGATCAGCGTCTGCGCACGTTGCACTTGCCGAAGCAGCTCCGGGTCGTCATAGTCTTTGAAATCCATCTAACAACCTGTCCGAAAGGGCGAACTGTTCCTGGGCCCAGACTACTAGGCATCACCCGCTTCCAGAACACAGCCCGGTTCTCGCTCCCCTAAGCAGTCTGTGTCCGGGAGGGTTCCGCTGATTCCTCGCGTCACAAGAACTGCCAGGGCAACAAGCCCAAAACCCATCGCCACTGCCCCGAGAACTGTCGTTCCTCCTGTGGATAAGGCCCACGGCCACCACGTCCCCTGGGCGATGTCGACCAGCTCTCCCTCACCGATGCTCACACGCTCAATCACCTTTCGTAACGCTAACGCGTTCGACACAGAGGCAAGAATTACTAGGAACGTTAGCTGCAAGCCTGTCCCAAACAGCGGCTTGCCGCGGTTAGACAAGATCCAAACAGTGAAGAAGACGGCCAGCAACGGCAGCATGTAGCGCGGCTGGTAGTAGTTGACGGGATGCACGTTCCGTAGCGTCATAGAGACCACGGGCACTCCGACAATCGAGCCGAGTAGCACTAGCGCCGACAAACCCTTCCTCAACGACACGGACTGGGAGCCAGCGAAGATCAGTGCGCCTGCCACCAACACCATTGAGTAAGTCGACCATCCCTCCAAGGTGGTGTCGAACCATCCGGGGCCGGCGTTGATACCCCAGAAGCCAACGAAGTAGTCGGGTATTGACCGGAGGTTAGCGATGAAGACGTGCAGTTTCGACGCTTCTAGGTCAGCCGGCCAACCGACGGTGTTCGTTAGGCTGTCGGCCTGGTTTGCGATCCGGAACATTACTAGTCCGAACATGGTCGTCCCGATGGACCAGAGTAGGGGCACGCGCTGTTGCCGGTTGATGGGGACCAGAACCCAGATCGCCAGCGTCACAATCAGCAGGAAGAACGCGGCATCGGCGCGACTTGTGGCCGCCATGATGGCACCAGCGGTCATTAGCCCCAGCTCAGTCCAACGTCTCCACCCCGACGTCCTTGTCGAGGCCAGCAGAGCCGAACCGTAGACGAACGTTCCTGTTATCGCCCAACTGCTGGGGTTGTTCGAAGCGATGAAGTAGACACCCATGGGGATCCATGCAGCTATCGCCGCCACAAACATTGTGTATCGCATGCGCCGATCGGCGAAGGCTGCCACCAAGGCCGTCGTTCCAAGGCCGATAACCACGTTAACGATTCGCATGTTGACGATGGAGTCGAAAACGTTGGGGCCAACGAACAGGCTGTGGAACTTGTAGTACCCGGGCGGGTAAGTTCCGTCATCGAAACGCCTGGTTTCGGAAAGTGTGGAGTCGTCCAGGCCGTCCTGGCAGGCCGCACTCACTTCGGGATGGAACGCGTAGCAGGCTGAAGCCCGAGCCACCGATTCCGGGACGGTCACGGCAACGATCTGTCCGTCCTCTTCCCTGTAGTCGCAGCCTGAGCTTTCGACTGGCCAGGGGCACCAGATGCTTCCCAGATGATAGTCATCGTCAGGCGACGCTCCGGCAGGCGAAGAGATGGCCCACATCGTCAGGCCCAACGCAACCCCGAGAAGACCAACCGCCGCCAAGACACGGTTGATCCAGCGGCCTCTCTGACTCCCCGATGACTCGGGCGTAGCTGCGGTGTCTTCGCTTTGCGCCATGATGCCACTCTAGGACTCGACCGTGACTCTTTGCGTGTTCGCCACCTGCCATACTGTTTTCGTGATTGACATCTTCATCCCTTTTTGGGGGAAACCCGCGCATCTCTACTCCGCTACCCAGTCGGTTCTTGAACAGACCAGCGGCAACTGGAGACTCACGGTAGTTGACGACAACTACCCCGAAGACGTGAGCGGCTTCTTTCAGGAACTCGAGGATCCCAGAGTGCGCTACATCCGTAACTCGAAGAATCTGGGGATCGTCGACAACTTTGCGAAGTGCCAGGAGCTGGCGGGCGGCGACTACACCGTGATCATGGGGTGCGATGACCTGTTAGCCCCCAACTACGTCGCCACGATTGAGAAAGCCGCCAGACTCTGGCCTGGAGTCGAGATTGTCCAGCCCGGTGTGCAAATCATTGGGGAGGGTGGGGAGAGCGTTTTCCCCTTAGCGGACAGAGTCAAAGCTGCGATCACACCGCGAGGGAAGGGGCTGAGAGTAATAGGTGGACAGGAACTGGCGCGTTCACTGCTGGTCGGAGACTGGCTGTACTGGCCCAGTCTTGCGTTCCGTACTGAAACGTTCAAGACCGCTAAGTTCGACCCTGAATACCAAATCATTTTGGACCTAGGGTTTGTCCTAGACCTGGTCGCGTCGGGCGCTCGTCTTGCGTTGGAGCCAACCCTCGCCTTCTACTATCGCCGACACGCTGGGAGCCTGAGTTCCCAGGCTCTTCTTGATGGCCCCCGTTTCGCTGATGAGCGACGGTTTTTTGGGGAGCGCGCCAGCCAGATGGAACAACTTGGTTGGGAGAAAGCGGCCAGGGCCGCCCGCGTTCACCTGACATCTAGACTGCACGCTCTAGCCATGCTGCCCAGTTCAATTCTTAGAGGCAAAGGAGCACTTAGCCTGCTTCGTCACGCGTTCCGCTAGTGGCACCGTCTTCCGGGTCGCCCCGACCTGCCGGTTGATCTTGAAGCGCGTTCAGAATCGCGACGTGCTCAGCCAGTATCCTGGTTTCATCCTCAAGTCGGCTGATCTCCAAAGACAAATGCAAGGTGACCGCAAGGAGCAAAAGGATCGCCAAGACAAACAGAAGGTTCGATGGGATTTCCACGCCGAAGAAGCCCGCGACACTGTCTAGCAATGAGGGAAAAATCGCCAGAACCAATGACACCAAGCCAACACCAACCCACAGCGCAGCGTATTTCTCCCTTAACTGACGGTTGCGGAGCAAATAGAAAACTGCGCTGACAATCAGGGCAGCGATCGCGATGAAGAAGATGCGCTCAGCGCTCACGAGTTCACCTCGGTATTCCCTTTGAAGGAGTCGGCACGCCTAGTCATCGAAACGAACAGCGCAAACAGGGAACGCAACAGATACACGGTCGACTTGAGGGGGTTTTTCGAGGGGCTGCCGCCTTGCCTGGGTCGCATCGCAACCGGAACCTGAGTCACAGTCAGGCCTGAGCGAACGGCCACCACTAGGGAGTCGATCGTATCGCCCAAGTACTCGGCAGGGTAGTAATCGCAGAACTGCTCTATTGCTTCCCTATCGGCCGCGCGGAATCCGCTTGTGGTATCCGTCAGCTTGACGCTAGAAAGCCGCCCCAAGATGCTCGCCAACACCACCATTGCCCACCGCCTTGGCCCGCGCGCCTGGTAGTTCCCCTGATCCGCGAACCTGGCACCGATTGAAATGTTCGCCTCATTCAGTCCTTCTAGGACCTTCGCTACGTCCCGTGGATTGTGTTGGCCATCCGCGTCAACCTGGATGGTACGGTCATAATCGAAGCGTCTAGCGTACTTGTAGCCGGTCCTCATGGCTCCCCCTACCCCAAGGTTGTAGGGCAGGGATAGCACCGTTGCCCCATGCTGACGAGCTACCTGGACTGTTGAGTCTTGCGACCCGTCATCAACGACCAGCAGGTCAAGGTCAGGGTTCAGACGCCTAAGCTCATCCAAGGTTTCGCCGATCGTGGCCTCTTCGTTCCAAGCCGGCACAATCACCAGGGTCCTCAAGGAGCGAGCTCCTCAGTTGTCATCTTCCGCCAAGAGATTCAATAGGTACTCGCCGTAGCCGGACTTTAGTAGGGGTTGGGCGACGGCTTCGAGCTGTTCATCGGTCAGGAAACCCTTCCGCCAACCAACTTCCTCCGGCGCAGCAATCTTGAATCCCTGGCGTTCCTGGACGGTCCGCACGAACACTGCAGCGTCCGCGAGATCATCGAAGGATCCGGTGTCTAGCCAAGCCGTGCCGCGTGGCAAAACCTCAACGGCCAGTTCGCCGCGCTTCAGATACTCCTTGTTGACATCCGTGATTTCGTATTCACCGCGAGCGCTGGGTTCCAGGTTCTTCGCGATGTCGACGACGGAGTTGTCGTAGAAGTAGAGACCCGGGACGGCGTAGTTCGACTTGGGGTCGGCAGGTTTCTCTTCTAAGGACAGTGCCACGAAGTCCTCGTCAAACTCGACGACACCGTAGTCTGACGGGTTCGCAACGTGGTAGGCGAATACAGCGCCCCCCTCAATGTCTGTCAATCGTGAGAGTCGGCTCCCCATTCCGGGGCCGTAAAACAGATTGTCACCCAGGACCAAGGCGACCTTGTCGTCTCCAATAAACTCCTCGCCGATCACGAACGCTTGCGCGAGTCCGTTCGGAACCTTCTGCTGGGCGTACTGGATCTTTACCCCGAACTGCGAGCCGTCACCCAGTAACCGCTCGAAGCCGGGGGCATCGTGCGGGGTTGTGATCACCAAGATCTCGTTAATGCCCGCCAGCATCAGTGTGGTGAGCGGATAGTAAATCATGGGTTTGTCATAGACAGGCATCAGCTGTTTTGAGGTGCCAAGCGTCAACGGGTGTAGTCGGGTGCCGCTGCCCCCGGCAAGAATGATGCCCTTCACTGGTGAAATCTCCTTACGTGGCTTACGCCCTCATTGACTCGCGCCTTCAGCCTAAAACGGTCAGTCTTATCTTTAGGGTAACCCGCGCCCGGCGGCGACGGGCTCTACTGGTACACGACGCTTCTTACAGCTTGGAGGTAGGTCAGTCCCCACCGCAAAGTGGGCTCTAGCACCGCTGACTCCGCCCATTCATTCCAAGCATTGATGAAAACAATGCGCTGCTCCGCTGGGCGGCTAGCGATTGCACCAGCGATCTCGTCAAGCCACCGACGGAACGTGTAGGGGTTCGACCCATACCAAACATCTGCCTGACGCTTTTTTCGCGCAGTGTTGTCAAAAGCCACCATGACCGCCGGGAAGCTTCCCCGGTCCAAACTGCGCGCAGCAGAGATTCCGCTCTTCGCGGTGGCTTGGTAGGACAGTATGCGCCCTAGGAACATCTTGTCGACCGCGAGGCCCCGCGCAGGGTGCGCAGTCCAGGGCAGCCCGTGGGGTGGGAAACCCATCCTGCCGTCAAAACCAAAATCCCTGTAGTGATCTTCGAGCCCGTCAAAGCGTTTTCCGGTGTCGACGCTGAGCAGGTAAAGTTCCCCGGCTCCTGCTTCACGAGCCCGTCTGCGCCAAGTCTCAACGACTTCGCCGATATTCGGGATTTGAGCGGGGCGGTAAACAGACAGGATCGCCTTCCCGCCTATCCTCATGTAACGGGGGTCCCTCAGTGCAGGCATGATGTCTTCGATAAACTGCTCGGCGCCGACCAGGTCGTATCGCTGCTCAACCAGGACGTCTTCAGCACGGCCATCCCATGCTTTCGTCCAGTTCTCATTCGCCCACATTAAACAGAACGGTTGACCTAAGGACGCATCTTTCAGCAGCCGCTCTATTGGCAGGTTCAGGACTCGTTTGCCAGAGAACCAGTAGTAGTAATACATCAGGCCGGCCACCCCGCCATACCGCTCTAACTCGAGCTGCTGATGCCGCACCTGATCGTCACGCAGGTCATAAAAGCCCAGTTCTGAGGGGACCAGGGGCTGGACGTGCCCGGCAAACATCGGGCGCCCTTGCGCGACGTTTGACCATTCGGTAAACCCTTTTCCCCAGGCCTCGTCGTTGATTTCAGCCGGGTGGAACTGTGGCAGGTAGAAGGGCACGACCCTGACCACCGGAGCCAGAGGTTCACTTGGTGAATACCGACTCGTGCGGGGGTAGAAGGGTTCCTTCGTTTCCCCAGGCAGGGCCAACCTCTCTAGTTTTTCGAACGCGGCGCTAACGGTATAGGTCCCGTAGCCCGCTTCTTCGGTTACAACACCAACCAGCCGCTCGATAGCGTGTGCCGTTGTGCCATCGATCTGGCCTGATTCTTCTTCGAAGTCTTCAGGCCCCATTGCTAGCGATCGCAGGCCCTGCAGAAGGAATCCACGGATCCAGTACATGCTTCCGGCCGCAAACTCCAGGTCATCGTGAGAGATCTTGAGGCCTATGCGTTTGAGGAGTTCAGACAGCGTGTGTTCGTTTGAGCCCCAATGTTCCGGTCCCACCACGCTTCCATCAGCTGTCACACATCCAATCGAAGGATCCTTATCGAACGCTTCTAAAATGCGGCTCACGTGGTCCGCACTTCCAAGCAAGTCTCCTAGGAGCGCGTCGCGCCAAGACTCGCCTGTTCCCTCCAATGTCGGGTGGTCCTCTCGCCAACTTGACGCCTTGGTGTGAACTTTCAGCACCAGGTCATACGGGTCCAGGTAACCTGCGTTCGCAAGCCACACCATCGGGGCTATGTCCCTTCCCAGGTTCCGCACAGGAAGAACCACGATGCGGTCAGCGTTCGGAGCCTCAAACTGCTTGGGCCCAAGCTCAACCTCGGAGGCGTTTGTTACTAACACGTCAAAGGGGACAGGAACTGAGTGCAACGCTTCGACAATCTGCGGGACCAGGTCGGGATAGTAGACGTGAACCACTGCGGCAACTCTGGATGTGGCCGTACGGAGTGCCGGTTGCTCTGTTCTCCATTCCGGGGGGACCCATGCCGTCGGGCGGCCCCCGAAACGTTGCAACCAGTCGACATGTGCAGCTGGGCCGACTCCCTGCCAGTTTGCCCCTCGGGACCGGATCGCTTCATACAGGGCGACCTTTGATCTGCGTGCCTCGAAAGTCCCTCGCTGCAAGGCTTTTCTCTTCAGGTCTCTTAGCTTCTCCAATGCCGCGCTCACGAACCCTCCGCATTTTTAGCCAGGCCTTCCGGCATCCAGGCAGGGATGTCCAGCCCGTACAATTCTTTCACTAAGGCGGTTACGTCTTTGACTGTTGCCGGGTACTCGTCGTGGGTCAGTAGGCTTCGCTTCACTAGCGGCACGCCGTTTCTCAGTAGCATTTCCCACTGCTCGAACGTGGGGTTCCCTACCACTCCCCCGATGCTTTCCGCGGGCAGTAGCACTTCCCAAGAGTAGCCGTAGCGTTCGCAGGTTCGGACTACCCCCAGCTCGTACCTTCGAACCACTTCGTCCTTATCGTCCTGGTGCTCTATCGAGTCGAAAAAGGAAACCCAGGGGGCTTCAGCTAAGACTCCCCGGTTGAAACACATGAAGAAGGACTGCAAATGACGACGAGTCTGGAACGACTCCGTAAGCCCGAAGACGTCTGCTTGGGAGGAAGACATCGCTGCCCCCACCTCGGTCAGTGCCGCAAACGGACCCACCATTGAATCGTTCGTCAGGAGCACCCTGTTCAGCGTGCGCAGCGAAGGAAAGTCCTCTAACGCGTGAGCCCAAGATCCAAAGTCGTATCCAATGTTGGGGCGCGTCACGACCAGGCATCCCTTAGGCAACCCGTGGGGCCAAATCAGGTCCTGGCCCAATTCCGAGGAATCGACAACAAGTGGCGCGAATCCCAGATCGGCCAACGCAGTCAGGTAGGCGGACAACGACCTGGATTCGCGGGGTGAGGGCGTCCAAGACGCAACGATCGCCACCGCGTCCTGGCCCGCTGCGTGAGCAACAAAGCTTTCCGGATCGCCGCTGAGGATCCGTAACTGTCCCCACTTGCTCACCCGATAACCCTCCGCTTTAGGCCTCGTAAGCCGTTCGCTACGGCGGTGAGCCCTGCGCTTGTCCCTGCCTGAACGTTCGCAACGACGACGCCCGTCTTCCAGGCGGTAGACTCGCGCATTGCGCGCATCTGGCGTTGGGCATTTTTGGCCTGAGCCTCGAGTGTCAGGTTTCTTCTGCGGAGCGCAATCAGCTCGGTTTCGGCGGCCGCTAGCCTTTTTTCTGACCTGCGAAGCTGGGACCTCAGGAAAACTACCTCACGTGACGAGTCCTGGGTTTCGGCGGCTCCCAGTGCCATGCCCCTGGTCTCACTCTTCGGCATCCGAAACCTCACCTTCTTCTGAGGTCTCAACGTCGATAACTTCCAGATCTTCCACGATGGCTTCTGGCTCATCTATGACCTCTGCTTCAATGACCTCAGTGTCGTCTTCTGAGCTCGAGGCAACCCCCAGGGGTTCCGCGCCATCGAACACCTCGACATCCGACCAGTCACCACGCAGGTTAACGGGCCCCGTCTCAGACATCTCAGACTTGGACCGAACCAGAATCTTCCATCCCTTGTCGATGTGGTCCCACACGTGGCCGCGACTCCTTAGGGAAGTCGAAAGCCAATAGCTGCCAGACTCAATCGGGATTGCCGGGAGGGAAAGGCGGACCGAGGAACGGCCCTCGGGGATTTCGTATGAGCGCCCATCCGCTAATGAACTCTTAGAAGACAGCATGATCCCACTGTCCATGAAGACCGAAACAACTATTTCCACGTCGCAGAGGGGTTTTCTTGCCTTTAGATCCAGGCGGATGTCGTGGTCTTCTCCGGAACGCACAACCAGAGTTTCTTCTCCGTCACGGTCCAGAACCGTCACTTTCTCAACCACGGCCTCACCGGTGCCTCTGCGCGGCAGTTCAAGGGTGCTCCGGGGCGCGGCTAGAAGCTTCGCTTCTTCCTTTTTGTTGACATCAGAAATGTACTGCTCGACAACGTCCTCGATCGGTCCCTGAGCACGCGCCACTCCCCCGTCCAACCAGATCGCTTCATCACAGAGTTCGCGTGCCAGAGCCATCGAGTGAGTAACCAATGCGATGGTGGTGCCTTGCTGGCGAAGCTTGTAAATGTGGTCGAAGCTCTTTCTTTGGAAGGCTTCGTCACCAACGGCGATGACCTCGTCAACAATCAGGATTTCAGGCTCAAGCATGACTGCGATTGCAAACCCCAGGCGCACGAACATCCCAGAAGAATATTGCTTCACAGGCATGTCGATGAAGTCTCCGAGTTCAGCGAAGTCAACGATGGAATCCATGTGCTCATTGATCTGCTTGTTTGACAGTCCCAGGATCGCACCGTTCAGCCGGATGTTCTCCCGGCCGGTCAGTTCTCTGTGGAACCCGGCACCAAGTTCTAGGAGCGCGGAGACTTTGCCGTCAACACGGATCAAACCAGATGTTGGCAGGTAAACCCCAGCGAGCATCTTCAGAAGAGTGGACTTGCCGGAGCCGTTGTGGCCAACCAGCCCGAAGGTCTTGCCCTTCTCAACCTGAAACGAAACGTCTTTGACAGCGTCGAACGTTCTCTTCTTACCTCCGAAACCTTTGACGAAACCTTCCTTAAGTGTGTTTCGTCGTTCGTCTCGAAGCGTGAATGTTTTGGTCAGGTCTTGAACTTCGATAGCAAGGTCGCTCACACGTACTCACCCAATCTGGCTCCCTTGGTCCGCATCAACCACGTGGCTAAGGCGGCCGCCAGCACCGCGGCTCCGCCGGCTACGCCCCACTGGAACACGGTTCCCGGCTCAAGGTCGTAAAGCAATGAGCGCATTAGGCCAACGTAACTTGCGAGTGGGTTCGCTTCAATGATCATCCGAAGATTTATTCCCCTCCATGACTGGGTGACCATCGTGATCGGGTAGATGATCGGTGTTGCATAGAAAAGAAGCTGTAGTGCAATCGCTACCAGGTGTGCCACATCGCGGTAGAAAATGTTAAGGACCGCGAAAATGGTGGCGATGGACCCGACAAAGACAACCACGAAAACCAGGACTATTGGGAGCAACAGCCACGTCCAGCTAACGTTGACCAGGATCAGCAGTATCAGGAGTAAGATTCCAAGCTCAATCAGGGATTGGACCCCAACAGCCATCTCCACTCCAAGCACGGGAGCGTAAGCGGGGAAGTAGATCTTCTGCAAGATTGGGCCTGCGTCCAACATCTCGCGGACCGCGTTGTTCACCGTGTTCGTGAAAAATGACCAAAAGATCAGCCCCGTGAACAGCCAGACAACGAAGATCCCCTCATGACCGTTCCCCATGTCAGGAGGCACTATTCGCATGATTATTGAGAACACTGCGGAGTAGATCGCAAGCGTGGTTATTGGGACTACAAGAGACCACAACCAGCCAAGGGCGCTGCCCTTGAACTTCGCTTTCAGGTCCCGCTGACCAAACGTGTAGATCAGGAACCAGTACTGCCAGATTGGCTTTTCCACGCGGACGGGCTGCGAAAGTGGTTCTTCGCTCTCCCCGTTAGACCTGTTACTGATGGCCCCGTCCTCTCTCATTGCTCAAAATCTGTTCTGCAGTCTGAGGCAACTTTCGCCTTCAGTCGCACGCCGTGATGCTGTAGGCTCGCGCTTCCCCAACCTGTTGAACTAGCTCAAAACCTTCGCTCGTGTCGACGTTGTTATAGCCAGTATGGTATCCACCGAACTGCGATGACGGTTCTCCGGAAACTATCAAGAGCTCGATGGAGTTCGCCGTGACCAGCTCGCAAACATGAGGGTCCACCCCGATCTGGTCAAAGTGTGCCGCCAGGTAGGCCTGGTCTGCCCCCTCAGGGAACCTGAGCTGCTGGAACTGTTCCAAGTCTGTGACAATCGCAGACCACGCAACCCCCGTGTCTGGGTCTCCCACTATGACGGTACCCGCGGGATACTCTTCGTCGAGCAGTTCCAGTAGGGTGACCTCATCCTCAGTCAAACCGACTGTCGTGTCCGCCTCCCTCAGGTAGGAATCCGTGATGTAGCGTGCCTTCACCGAGTTCAACGACCACGGCGTGTCAAGGATGCCAAGCAAAAGAGCCAACGCGGCCACAGTCCCTCCAGTCACGTAGAGGAAGGCAGAACTGTTCGAGGAACGCTTCAGCAAGCGTCCCAAAAGTAGGTCGAGCGCGATAGCCGCAAACACAACGATCAGAGGGATCATAACAATGACGAAGCGCGTGGCGTCCTTCCACCAAGGAGATGTGAAGATGCG
>CAYFRQ010000043.1:0-11722 GCA_964345615.1 uncultured Actinomyces sp.
CCGTCATCCCACCCGGCGATTACCTGGCTTACGCCAATCTGGAAAACAGCAGGTTCCCCGGTGCCATCATCGCCCCAAGAGGAGTCGAACAGGGTTCCGTCAGTGAGCCAGCCAGAGTACTTGACCGCGATGGTGTCTCCGGCCTTGACTTCTTCACCATCCCCCTCAATCAAGGGTTCGACAACCAGTTCCGTGGGATCGGTGAAGTCTGATGGGATTGTCACGGCCGGCGCGCCGCCCTCAAACTTGATTTCTGGGAGGGTCTTATCAGAGGGAGTCACTTCCTTGCCTGACGCCGAATCTGGGATGGCGTTAGCCCCGGTAACGTTCAGTATGTAGATGTAGCCGTTCGAGGCGGTTCCGGTGTAGCTGTCTTCAGCTGAGTAGCCGGGCTGGCCCCAAAGCAACCTGGTACCGACAGACTGGCCGTCAAGCACGTCGACCAGGTTGTCCCCGAAGTTAGCCACAGAGAGAACAAATGCGGCAGGGGCGTCCGCGTCCGAGGTCTCACCCCAAGTGGAATAGACCTTCTCACCGGTCACGGGGTCACAAACCATGTAGTTGAAGGTGATTACCTGACCCTCGCTGATTGCGTCTCCGTCTCCCTCTTCCGTCACGAGCACGGACTCAGCGGTGATTGCCAGAGGCGCCGCGTATGTGAGTGTCGGCGCGGCGGTGGCGTCGCTGCTGAGCACAACTTTGCTCAACGCGTCCTGCGAGGCCTCAGGATCTTCTTCGCTGTAGTCGATGGACTGGGCGTCTTCTATGACCGTGACGTCACAGAGCCCACCGGTTCCGTCCGCAGCTGCGCTTGTTGCGGACTGGTCGCTCTGTTCTTCCGAGTCGCTCTCCCCAGAGCTACACCCCGCAAGAACCAGTGCAACGCATAGTCCAAGCGGAACGGCTGTTCGGGTTGTCAGTTTCATTCAGGTGTTCCCCCAATGTTTTCGTGTTTCCGTCCGCGACCAAGACTGCGGGCGCGGCAAGCTTCAGGTTAGCGACTCTCCCTATGCCTGACCTGTGAAGGTCCTGGGAGGCTACTCCGCAAAAGGTTGGACGACGTCACGAGACGTTCCAACCGCGCTTGGAAGTGCGCGTTCGAGGTTGCTGGGCAGCGCCCGTCCTGTAACGAGACGGCAACGGAAGATCTTTTGCCTAGACATTTAGCGAAGAATGGGGTAGTTGTTGATCGAAACATATAGGGGTTCAGTGAGGCACAACTAGCAGTCCAGCGTCCTTCTCTGACAGGGGACTGCTCAGTCCGTTTCAATGAATCTCTTGGTGACCGCGGCCTCGCTACGAGCAAGGCGCGCCAATCCTGTTTCTTCGGCTGACTCCGGCGTGTGTTGCGTTCGGAAGCGGTCGACGATTTGTCCGTAAGTCCACGGCCGCCACGCGGCATAGGAGTCTGAAATGAGAGTAGTTCACAAGAAGTTTGCGGCGTTTGCCGTCGCAGGCCTGATGACGCTGGGAATGGCAGCGTGTTCATCGGAGCGTGGAGGGTCAAGCTCCGGTGAAGAAGTCGTAACAGAAGAAGCCACATCGGGTGGCGAAGAAGTAACCGAATGCACCTTCACCGAGGGCGGGCTGGTTGGCGTCGCTATGCCGACGAAGTCCCTTGAGCGTTGGAATCGTGATGGTGCCGACCTGAAGACCCTGCTTGAGGACATGGGCTACAAAGTCGACCTCCAGTACGCCGACAACAAACCTGAGATGCAGATCTCGCAGATCGAGAACATGATTAACGCTGGCGCGGAAGTGCTGGTGGTTGCGTCGATCGACGGCGAAGCACTCGGCCCGGTTCTTGAAGACGCTTCCAGCAAAGGCATCCCCGTGATCTCCTACGATCGCTTGATCAAGGGAACGGATGCGGTGGACTACTACGCTTCGTTCGACAACGAGAAGGTGGGAACCCTACAGGGGACGTACATTGAAGAGTTCATCAAGGAAGGTGAGGGCCCGTACAACATCGAGCTATTTGCCGGATCGCCTGATGACAACAACGCTCGTTTCTTCTTCAAGGGCGCGTACGACGTTCTGACCCCGTACCTTGAAGACGGCACGCTGGTTGCCCTTTCGGGCAAGCAGCCCGCTTCGGTTGATGACTGGCAGAGCATTGGTATCCAGGGCTGGGACGGCTCCAAGGCCCAGGCAGAGATGGAGAACCGCCTGAACAGCTACTACCGCGACGCGAAGGTAGACATCGTGCTGTCGCCGAACGACTCGCTGGCCCTCGGTATCGCCGAAGCGCTGCAGGCTAACGGCTACGCTGCGGGTTCTGACGAATACCCCGTCCTCACCGGCCAGGACGCGGATGAAGCCAACGTCAACAACATCATCGCAGGCGCTCAGTCCATGACTGTTTGGAAGGACACGCGCGACCTAGGTGACGTTGTAGCGAACATGGTTCACGAGATCATGACCTGCTCTGAGGTGACCGTGAATAACACAGAGGACTACGACAACGACGTGAAGGTTGTCCCGTCCTACCTGCTTGAGCCCGTCGTTGTCACCAAAGACAACATTAAAGAGCAACTGGTCGACTCTGGGTTCCTTCCGGACCTTGACGTCGAGTAGCGAGTAGATAACTACTGAAGGATTGGTGGCCGTCGCATGATGACTGACGAAACCATCTTGCGCATGGAAGACATTACGAAGGACTTTGGCGGCGTCAAAGCTCTGGAGGACGTGTCTTTGGATGTGCGGAGGGGCGAGGTTCACGCCATTTGTGGTGAGAATGGCGCTGGCAAGTCAACGTTGATGAATGTCCTGTCAGGGGTTTTCCCTTACGGCGATTACTCCGGGAAGATCTACTTCCTGGGTAAGGAATCTCGATTCCGATCCATTCGGGACTCTGAAGACGTTGGGATCGTGATCATCCACCAGGAGTTGGCACTTTCGCCATACCTGTCCGTTGCGGAGAACATTTTTCTAGGCAACGAAATCACTAACAACGGCATCATCGACTGGAATGCGACGAATCGCCAGGCCAAGGCCCTGCTTGACAGGGTCGGACTGAAGGTCGACCCCAGGTCAAAGGTTGTTGACCTGGGGGTCGGCCAACAGCAGCTGGTGGAGATTGCCAAGGCCCTCTCCAAAGAGGTTAAGCTCCTTATTTTGGACGAGCCCACCGCTGCGCTGAACGACGAAGACTCAGAGCATCTTCTGAAACTTATGCGCTCACTGCGGGACGAGGGCGTGACCATGATCATGATTTCCCACAAGTTGGGGGAGATCGAAGCGATCGCCGACACGACGACAGTCATTCGCGACGGGAAAACCGTCGGTGGCTTTGACATGCACCGCCCGGAGGGAGTGACTCAGGACGAAATCATCCGTCTGATGGTTGGACGTCCCCTGGACAACAGGTTTCCGGAGCACACCCCAGAGATCGGCCCAGAGATTTTGGAAATCAAGAACTGGACCGTGCATCACCCGATAGACCAGGAGCGCAAAGTAGTCGATGACGCGTCTCTGGTCTTGCGTCGCGGGGAAATCACCGGGCTCGCCGGGCTGATGGGTGCGGGTCGCACCGAACTTGCCATGAGCGTGTTCGGGCATCAGTACGGTGTCGATATTAGCGGCGAGGTCCTGAAGGAGGGCGAGCTCATCGACACAGACACGGTCCCTGACGCGATCGAAAGTGGCTTAGCGTACGTGCCTGAAGACCGGAAGACTCTGGGCTTGAACCTCATTCGTAGCATCGAAGACAACGTGACGATCGCTGCTCTGAACAAGGTCCTCTCGGGTGGAGTCATCGATTTCTCCAAGGAAAAGACAACGGCGGAGGAATACAGAAAGGCGCTGGCCATCAAGACCCCCAGTGTCGAACTCCCCGTCTCTTCTCTATCGGGCGGGAACCAGCAGAAAGTCGTCTTGGCGAAGTGGATGTTCACTGACCCAGACATCTTGATCTTGGATGAACCGACACGCGGCATTGACGTGGGCGCGAAATACGAGATTTATCAGATCATTCAGAAGCTTGCGGACCAGGGGAAAGCTGTCCTGTTCATTTCTTCTGAGCTACCAGAAATTCTGGGCGTGTGTGACCGCATTTACACCATGTCCCAGGGATCGATTACAGGCGAAGTGCCGGCCGAAGGGGCAACTCAGGAGTCCTTGATGCGGTTAATGACTAAGGAAAAAACAAGGGGCGTAGCGTGAGTAGCGGGAAAGAAACAAAGAAGAGCAGACTGGCAGCGATCAACCTTAAAGAGAATGGGATCCTCGCTGCGCTGATCCTCATCATCGCAATCTTCGCGGTGTTGACCAAGGGTGCGCTGTTGGAGCCTGACAACGTCGCGAACTTGATCAAGCAGAACGCTTACGTCATGGTCTTGACCATCGGCATGACGATGGTCATTATCTCCCGACACATCGACCTTTCAGTCGGCTCCGTTGTCGCGTTCGTTGGTGCTGTCGTCGCCATGTCCATGTCGGCTTGGGGCCTACCTTGGATCGTCGCAGTGTTGATGGGCTTGGCCATCGGCGCCCTGATCGGAATGTGGCAAGGGTTCTGGGTTGCGTACGTGGGGATACCCGCGTTTATCGTGACGCTGGGAGGCATGCTCTTATTCCGTGGTTTAGCCTTGATCGTCCTTAACGGTAAGACGGTCACGACACCGGAACCTGGTTTCAAGTTCATTGCGGGTGGCTCTATTCCTGCGTTCCTGGGTTTCCTGGGATACATGGACGTCGTGACGTTGCTGATAGGCGCTTTCGCACTGGTTGGGGCTGTGTACAGTTCAGTCCGGACGCGAAAAGCCTCGATCAAGGCTGGCGTCCCTGTGGAGAGTTACGGGGCATTCATCGCCCGGATGGTCATGACGGTCGGTGTAATCGGATTCGTCACCTACCTGCTGGCGATGTCCGCTGGCGGAACCCCCGTGGTGCTGATTATCATCGGCGTCCTGGTCATGGTCTACTCCTTCGTGATGGGGCGGACCAAGTTCGGTCGCTACATCTACGCTATCGGCGGGAATCTGAAGGCTGCGCGGCTTTCTGGCATTAACACGAAGAAAGTTGACTTCTTTGTGTTCGTGAACATGGGCTTCCTAGCGGCGCTGGCGGGGATCATCGTCACCGCCCGGGCGGGGTCCGCTGTTGGCTCGGCGGGAACCATGTTCGAACTCGATGCGATCGCCGCAGCATTCATTGGTGGCACCGCGGTCTCAGGCGGTGTCGGTAAGATCTCCGGTGCCATCGTCGGTGCACTGGTCATGGGCGTGCTGAACATGGGCCTGTCAATCATGGGGGTTGACCCCAACTGGCAGCAGGCGATCAAGGGCCTAGTCGTCATCTTTGCTGTTGCAGCGGACGTAATCAGTTCGCGCAAAGGTGCCTAACAAGTAGCAGTTGGAAAGAGTGCGGCCAGGGGGTTTCCCTGGCCGCGCTTTTTTGCCCTGTTCGCAGGGCTCTGCCTGAACTTAGGCAGCCATAAGGGCCGCGAGTTGAAAGCCCACCGCCACAGCGGCCGTGATCGTAGCCAGGGTTGGAACCAGGAACGGGCGGTTGAAAACGTACTTGCCAACCCGGGTAGTTCTGGTGTCGTCCATTTCGACCGCTGCGAGCAGGGAGGGGTAGGTCAGGACGCTTTCAGAGAAGGTTTCCACCGCGGTTGCATGCACTCCAATGAAGGTCGAACCCATCCAGGCAACACCAAGGATACAAAGGCCTGAGGCCATACCCGAGTTGAAGATAGGCATGGAGGCGACTCTGGGAGCCGAAACCTTGTAGAGGAGCACGATCGTCGCGCCTGCGGCAAGCATGGCGGCGGTGATCGCCATCTCGCGGCTGAGCGGAGGGTTTTGAGCAAGACCGAAGACGTCAGAGATCAGGAAGGAGTAGGCAACGTCGATAAGGATCGCGACGATGATGATCCGGACTGACGCCCTCGCGTCCTTCGGGAGTTCCTTCGTTTCTTAGATTTCCGGTGGCGAAACAAGGCTCTTAGCCAAGCGCTCTTGGTACGCCTTCATTTGGTCCAAGGGCTTCACCCTCCGGAGCTTGTCGATGCCAAGCATGATGAAGACCGTGGCAAAACAGGCGATGAACGTAGAAGGCAATGCCACCGCCAGCAACCTGACGTAGTCGAAGCCAAAGTTCGTTTTTTCCTGCAGTGAGGCCTTGACAATCACGGGAGCTGACACAGGGGCGCGGCGATCGCGATTTGCCATGCTACATCCGCCAAGGAGAGCGGCCTTGAAGGGGCGATGTTGGTTTGCTTGGCGGTTTCAACGATCACGGGGAAGGTCGTGAAGACCGTGAACCCGGTGCCAGCCAAGACTGTCATGAAAAAGGCGATGCCAGGTGCTAGGAAGTTCAGTTGGCGGGGGTGCTTTCGCAGGAACGCACCTGCTACTTGGACTAGGTAGTCCATGCCTCCAACTGCCTGCATAACTGCGATTGCGGCCATCACTGAGATGATGATGCCGACAATCATTAGCGGCATTTCTGCTGTCTCTGCACCAAGGATGGCTAAGAGCAGGACGCCCAGGCCGCCCATGAAGGCGAATCCGGTGCCGCCCACGCGCCATCCCAGAAAGATCGCTCCGAAAAAGACAACGATTTGGAGAAACGCAATGATAGTGGTCATGTTTCCTCACGGGGTCCGGTTTGTTCAGGGGAGTTGCAAAAGCTAGGTGGCTTAGTTCGTTTGATCTGCGCCTGCCGCTTCAGCCGGACGCCCGTGGGCGAGGGCGGCGAGGACTGTCGCTTGGTCTCCAAGCAGCCCATCGTCATCCGGAAGAACCTGCGCACCTTGGGCAGAAAAAACTATACTCTCTGGGGACGTGGCTGGGTCGGACGTCATCACTTTCTCCTAGCAGCTACGTGGCCGGAGTTTCGTTGCCCTCTCCCCCGGTCTAACTCCGCGACGTCTGTGGCGCGGCCCCTGCACTCGGGGTGGATTGTGGTTAGAAACGACATTCGTATGGTGGGTTCTGGGCCAGACGCAAGCACGCCACGCGCACACGTTGAGTTCTACAGGGTTTTCAAGAGTCTGGCAGGGGTTTTTGTGACGTCGTACACCTAGTCTTGGAGGTGTTCATCTTGAAGATGTATAGAATCGAAGCCACTACCCACCCCAACCGATCCTATTGCGGCGCCGCCGCGGGAGAATCATGAAGAAATGGCCTGCCCTTGTCATTGCTACCACCTTGCTCACAGCATCGTTGGCTGGGTGTTCGTCCGACACAACTGACGAGCAAACCAACACTGGCGCAGGAGTTGAGGTCGTTGAAGGAGGGGAGGGGTCCTCACCTGAGACAGCTCTGCCCTTCGGGGCTTCCTATCTTCTTCCAGATGGGGTAGAAGTCCTGATCAGCTCTCCGGTGGAAGAAACTCTGACGGGCTTTACAGCTGACAGCGTCGACCTGAGCATCGGTGACCCCACAGGTCTCACGTTCACTTTCGTCAACCGCAATACTGAGGACGTCACAAGCGATGGGGGAGTCTTTGTTGACTTGAAATCGCGTGGTGAGCAAGCTCAGGTTGTCCTTGAGGGTGACGCAAACCGAGTGTTCCATGCGGGCCTGCCTGAAAGCTTCACGGAAGGCGAGCTGAACCACATGGTTCCGTTTGTACTGAAGCCCAACAAGCCGTACACCTTCCAGGTCATTTTCATTCCAGCCGATCCGAACGACATGACGCTCGCCATGTCCGGTGGCGTGACTGAACCGATCTATTTCTTCACTACCGAGTAGTGCGGAACATCTTCACCACTCAACTAAAGTCCGGTAGTAGCTGGACGCTTTCCGATCGCTGTCCATTTCGCTCACTTGGTAGGCAAGACGTGTCTTAGCGACCTGAGCTGACGCGGGAGCCAACTGCGGGTGGTTTTTAGGGTGGGGTCGTCGCTCCGAGCGTCCGCGCATCGGACATAGTTTTCCCCTCAGGTATGGCACTCGTCTCAGAAAGTGGGGAGCGCTCCCAGCGCCAACCTTTGCCTGCCAGCAATAAAAGCCTCCAACCTCGGCCTCCGGGGCATCTGTGAACGTTTACACCCTTGTTTCCCTCTTCGGGATACCAATAAAGTCGGCACGGAGTTTCAGCAGGAGCACTGCTTTGAAACTGAACTGACTTTGAGTAACACATGAGGAAACTGGAGCTGAACATGAGATTCACGAAGCATTCTGGGTCGTCAACCGGCGATCCTAGAAAGAAGCTGCTGCGCCGCGGCGCCGCAGTCCTTGCCGCAGCTGCAATTGCTGGAACCGGTGTAGCAGGTCTGGGCGCGACTGCCTCGGCCGACCCCGCTGTAGAAACCATCAACCCCTTCGCAATAAACAAACCATCAACCCCTTCGCAATAAACAAGGGATTCACGGTCCTGGCCCAAGGGAACGTCACGCTGGGGAACGCGGAGCTAGAGGGCTCGGTGGCGGCTTTCGGCACCCTCGCCTCGAGCAAGCAGAACTACCCGGTGCGCCACCACGCTGCGGGTCTTTCGGACTATGCGGTCCCGTCCATTGATGAGACCCCGGTGCGTCTTCTTGCCAAGGAGCTCGTAGGCACAGGCGGCTTCGCGGTGACCAATGCTGGGGCAAGTGACGAGCCAAACAAGACAGCGGGTGCGAGGTTGCAGGATGTAGAGAACCTCAGTGCCCAGGAGAGATCCGATTGGGTCCGCCTCGTCAACCAGGAGGAGGGCTACATTGACCTGGAGAACGACAAGTGGGACGCAGCCCCGTCACACGGCGGGTGAGTACAAGACTGAAAAGCCTGTGCCCGATTACTTCGGGGACACAGAAGCCCACGTGCAGAAGGTCGGCCAATGCTTGGCATCGATGTACCAGGAGGACAGCGAGTTCGCCAACCACGTGACCGTCAAGGAAGAACACGGCATGGCATACCCAGAAGGGTTTTCGTCAGAGTTGCCCAACATCGTTGATTATATGGACATTTCCGGCAAGACGATCAAGCTGGACAACGCCGGTGGCTACACCCCCACTGCACAGGCCCCACTCATTATCCGCGTAGAACAGGGAACCGCCACCATCGGAAAGCTTGGCTTTGAAGGCTGGAGTTCAGGAGCCGACGCGCAACAGAGCTACGCGCGTTACATAATGCTGGACTTGAAGGACGCGGCCGCCAAGGTGACGATTGACGGCCTCGAAATGGGTGCGCTCTGGGCTCCGCAGTCGGCGCTCAACTTCAACTCGAATGTGACCACGAACGGCCAGTGGTTTGCCGGCAGCGATGTCTCAACAGATGGCGGCGGGGAGGTGCACCACCACACTTTTAAGGGGCTTCTTACCTGCGGAGAGACGGACGCGGCGACGGGCACGTTCCATCTGCAGAAGCGTCTGAGCGGGATTGAGGGTTCCGACTTCCCTGAGGGCACGACTTTTCCGGTGACTGCGACTTGGGACGGTGGCGAGGAAACCTTCGCGTTGCCTGCTGATGGGACTGAGGTTCCTTCTGGCTTGAATCTTCCTGTGGGTACTGTTGTGACTTTGACTGAGGGGGATCTGCCTGATGCCCCTGAGGGCTATGAGTTCGTCTCAAAGTCGCTGTCTTCTGAGACCATCGAGATTCTTGGAGGTGGCAACACCAACGTTGTTTGGACTGTGACGAACAAATACGGCGAGGTCAACACTGGAGCAGACACTGGCACTTTCAGCATGAAGAAAGCTCTGAGTGGCATCGAGGCTGACGAGTTCGCCAAGGGCACGGTGTTCACTGTGACTGCTAGCTGGGAGGCAGACGGCGAGAAGGTCAAGGAAGAGTTCAAGCTTCCTTTGGATGGCTCTGCAGTCGCCTCCGGTGTTGAGTTGCCGGTTGGGACCAAGGTGACTTTCGAGGAAATCAAGGTGCCGACGGTGGAGGGCTACACGTTCAAGCATGTGTCCTTCACTCAGAAAACCGTGGAGATTGAGGCTGGCAAGACCGTACAGGTCACGGCCACCAACACTTACGACAAGGGGGAAACCCTGGCTAAGACCGGCGCCTCAGGCGTCGTTGTTGGTGCAGTGACGGGCCTGACCCTCCTGACACTCGGTGCGGGGCTGCTCCTGCTCCAGCGTCGACGCGAAGGAAACGCCTAGTCTCAACGCGGTTACTGACTGCAAATAGGCTAAGTGCCTCTGCTTGATCAGTTCGTTAGGCAGAGGCACTTTTCCTTTGCGTGCACTCGTCCAGCTTCGGCTGATTCCCTCTGGGCATCGAAGACGGCCGCCCCGGCTAGGGTTGAACGCATGATTGCGTCGCAGGAGTGGAGTCCGCAGGGGCCCAACCTCATCGTTGAAGGGGACAACCTCCCCTTCATTCGGTCCCTGCCGGACGCGTCTTTCCAGCTGATCTACCTGGACCCACCTTTCAACACGGGGAAGAAACAGGAACGGCAGTCCCTAACGACTGTCCGTTCGAAGGCAGGTTCACGCGTCGGCTTCAAAGGTGAGTCCTATGCGACGATCAGAGGAAAGGTCACCGGTTATAACGACGAGTTCGCAGACTACTGGGCCTTCCTGGAACCTCGACTGGAGGAAGCCTGGCGTCTGCTAAAACCAAGTGGAACGCTTTACCTGCACCTGGACTACCGGGAATCCCACTACGCGAAGGTCCTGTTGGATGCGCTGTTCGGTAGGGAGTGCTTCTTGAACGAGATCATTTGGGCTTACGATTACGGGGCTCGGACGAAAAGGCGATGGCCGTCGAAACACGACAACATCCTGGTCTACGTAAAGGACCCAGATTCCTATTTCTTCGATAGCGAGGAAGTTGATAGGGAGCCCTATATGGCACCCGGGTTGGTGACTGCGGAGAAAGCAAAGCGGGGGAAACTCCCCACCGACGTCTGGTGGCACACCATCGTCTCTCCCACAGGGAAAGAGAAGACCGGGTACGCGACACAAAAACCCGTGGGGATCCTGCGGCGCATCGTGCAAGCCAGCAGCCGACCGGGCGACTGGGTACTGGACTTCTTTGCAGGTAGCGGCACAACTGGTGCTGCCGCGGCTGAGCTGGGAAGACGATACGTCCTGGTGGATGAGAACCCGGAGGCAATCGAAGTCATGAGGGACCGCTTGGAAGGGGACCCGGAGACTTCTCCTTCAGTGATTTCAGGCACCGCCGGCCAGGCCTAAGTTCGGGCTTCAGGTCTGCGACGATAGATTCGTTCAAGCAGCAGAAACGATTGGTAAGCGTTCTGTGTGGAGGTTGGTTGTGAATCAGCGTTTGGAACCCAAGAGTTCCGCCAGGCTAGGCAAACCAAAGCTGACAGCAAGCGTGGTTGCGAACGTCTTGGTGGTTGCGGCAATCATCTTCATCCCCTTGATGTACGGGGGAGTCCTCTCTTCTGCCTACCAAGACCCGGTCGAGCGCATCGGTCACATCCAGGCCGCGATCGTCAACGAAGATACGCCGTACGACGCGGAGCTTGTTTCAGGGGTAACGGAGACGGTTGACGTCGGCGAAATGCTTACGGACGCTCTAGTCAACCCTGAGGACGGCGAGGACACTGGCTTCACCTGGACGCAAATGGACCGCACGGAAGCTGAAGACGATTTGGCGGACGCATCGATCCGAGCGATTCTTTACATCCCATCAGGGCTTTCCGAAGAGGTTTCGCAAATCGGAACGGCCAACGCAGCAGACGCGGTCTCTGGTCGCCTGGAGCTGGTGACTGACGATGGCATCAACTACCTGGCGGGGACCCTTGCCCGTTCAGTTGCTGCGACGCTACAGGACCGCGTTAGTTCAGAAGCATCTGAAATCTACGCGAC
>CAYFRQ010000043.1:11822-13830 GCA_964345615.1 uncultured Actinomyces sp.
CGGCATCAACCAGTACACCGATGGTGTTGCCCAGGTTGCAGCCGGGGCCCACACACTCCGGTCTCAGACCCCCGAACTGCAACAGGGATTGCAGGACCTTCAGGAGGGGTCTGGCGCGCTTGCGGCCGGCAGTTCCGAACTGGATGAGAGCTTCAAGCAGATCAGCGAGCCGGTTTCGGAGCTGAAGCCCATTCCAGAAGCGATTCGGACCTTGGTCGCGAACCTTGCTGACGACGCGCAGCGTCTTTACCAGCAGTGCATTGCCGACCTGGGGCAGGACGACCCCATTTGTGAGCTCTTGGACCGGGTTATCAAGCATCAGGCAGAGATCGGAGAAGTGGTCGATGGAGTCGCGGATAAGGCCGACGCAGCTATCGATGGGGTTGCCGCCGCGCAGGACGCCATGGATCAGATCGCTGCAGGTTCCCAGCAACTCAATGAAGGGATCGGGACCCTGCGCGGCTCGATCGGGACGACCTCGGATGATGCCTCCAGCCAAACGGTCTTAGGTGCAGTGAATGCGATTGACGATGGCCTCACAACTCTGTCGGGGAACTCAGCGGCGCTGAAGGATGGGGCTAGCCAACTGGCTAGCGGAAGCGCAACCATAGCGAGTGGGACTGGGCAGTTGCAGCAGAAAGTCCCAACCCTTGTGGCTGGCGTAAACCAGCTGAACAGTGGCGCCGACCAGCTGGCGACAGGCGCCGGGGCCCTCAGCGAAGGTCTGGACACTTTGGCTGAAGGCATGAGCACGGCTGCTGAGGGGAGCCCAGCCCTGGTGGATGGCGCCGAACAGCTCAGTGAGGGGCTCAGCGACGGCGTGGAACGCATCCCGAACTACAGCCCAGCCGAAGTAGAAAAGATCGCAGAGACCTCATCCACCCTTGTGCAGGTGGAACCGGTTCGGGCAAATGAGGTCTACAACTCCGGTGCTGGCTTCAGCCCAATGTTCATCTCCCTGGCACTGTGGATCGGCGGCATCGCGATCTTCCTGGTCCTGCCAGCCCTTGACCGCCGCCCGGGCCCTGGCGAAACCTGGTGGATGGCGGCCGTGCGGCCCGCCCGGACCGCTGCCGTCTTTGCAGTCATCCAGGCAACCCTGGCTGTAGTCCTTACAAACTGGCTGGTCGAACTGCACGCGGTTCACGTTTGGGGGATGGTTGGGATTGCGATCCTGGCTTCGCTTACGTTCGTCGCGGTGAACCAGGCCTGTATCGCGATGCTTGGGTACCGCGGGCGTTTTGTGTCCATTGTCTTGCTGCTGTTGCAGATCGCTTCAATGGGGGCGACGTTCCCCGTGGAGACAATGCCTGCGTTCTTCAACTGGATTCACCCGTGGCTGCCAATGACCTACACGCAACTGTCATTCCGCGCACTCATTGCCGGGGCCGGCACTTCGGGAATAATCCCGAAGACCATAGCCGTTCTTCTGATCTGGTTGACTGCCTCCGCGGCGCTCGTCTTGCTCGGAGCCTACCTGCGAACAAAGAACCACCCTCTTCCATACGACGCTGCGCTGTTGCCGGACAACTATCCGGATGAAGACGAAGTGAGTCCTGCGGCCCTTGCCGAACGTAAGGACCTGAAGAAGCAGATCGTTGAAGATGGGAAAGTAACGCTGGAAGACGGGAAAGCGAAGCTACAGACCGGGAAAGCGAAGCTACAGACCGGGAAAGCGAAGCTGCAAACTGGGAAAGCAACGTTGCAGAGCGGAAAAGCAAAGCTAGACGCCGGTAAGGCGAAGCTGATAGCTCGCGGCATTGTGGCAGGGCACGCCGGAACACTGGGGACCGTCGGCCCAAGGTCAACGACGGTCACGCTGGACCGGCTTGAGGTACATCAGGATCTTGAGACGCATCAGGATGATGAAGAGCCTGAGGATGCGGATAACGGATAGAAGACGGATAAGAGGAAGCCAATGGTAAACATTCCCAAAACACTTTTCGGCGCGGCCTACTACGACGAGTACATGCCGGTCGAGCGCCTTTCAAAAGACGTTGAAATGATC
>CAYFRQ010000044.1:0-13227 GCA_964345615.1 uncultured Actinomyces sp.
CGTGTCGCCGCCGTGAAAGGGCGGTGTCCTAGGCCTCTAGACGATGGGGGCCTAGCCTGTCGAACCCCACCCCTGGGTGGTGCTCTTCGAGACTTGGAAAGTATACCTGGCCTGCCGGCCCGTCACAATCCAACAGTGAGCTGTTCAACTCCGTAGACTTGCCGCATGGGAAACTCAGGCGACATTGTTGAGGTTGCAACACAGGTGGGACACCTTCTTCTGGGTAGCCTGCTTGGGGGCGTTGCTGGGGCGCTGGTTGCCGTGGTGATCTTGCTGGCCATCCGCCGGCAAGGCCGCAAGTCCCCGACCGCAACCCAGGTTTTCCGCCGAACTCGTTTCCCGATGGTTGTCGCCAACGCGCTTCTAGGAGTCTGGATCGGGTATGTGCTGACGGAACCCGCTGAAATGTCTGATTTTCAGCGAGAACTGAAACACGGTTTACTGATCGCATTGATCATGAGCGCAGGCTGGCTGGTCTATTCGGCCCTTGGAGTGCTGCGCGACGCAGCCATTTTGACAGACGTGAAAACGGGGCGGGACGCCCGCCGTTTCCGAACCCAGGCTGCTGTGCTACGTCGAGCACTGCAAGCCTTAACCGTGTTCCTAACCATAATTTTCGTGCTTCTGACTTTCCCGGAGGCGCGGGCCCCGATGGCATCACTCCTTGCTAGTGCGGGGGTGCTCTCTGTGATCTTGGGTATTGCAGCGCAGTCCAGCTTGGGGAACATGTTTGCAGGGCTGCAGCTGGCCTTCTCTGATGCGCTCCGCGTTGGTGACACAGTGATCATTCCCGACGAAGAGCAACCCGGAACGGTCGAAGAAGTCACCCTCACCTACATTGTTATCCGAACCTGGGATGAGCGGCGCCTGGTTGTGCCTTCAACACAGTTCACGACTCAACCGTTCGAAAACTGGACGCGAAGAGCCTCCACGATCATGGGGGTTGTTGAACTCCAACTCGATTGGACCGCCCCCGTCGCGGAGATCCGGGCCGAGGTCGAGCGTTTGCTGTTTTCAACGGACCTCTGGGACAAGCGATCCTGGGCCGTCCAGGTCAGCGCCATCAACGACGGGTACATCAACATTCGGATCGTGGTCTCTGCCCTCAATTGGCCCAAGCTCTGGGACCTGCGTTCGTACATCCGCGAGAATATGCTGGCGTGGATCCGCGCCAACGCGCCCTGGGCGATCCCAAGAGAACGACTGATCGGCGCGGGACCAAGAGCGGATGAAGGGGCCTGGCCCACTGAAGAGTTGCACCCAGAAAACCTGGCGGACCCGACTTACTCCGGCTTGGCGGGCGGCGGCTACGTCCGGGAAGCTCAGCAAAAGGTGGTAGAGAAGAAGCTGATAGAAAAAGAACAGCACAGAGGGATCGATAAAGCCACTGCCGAGGCGGAGGTTCCCGCGGTTCCGACGGGCGCAAACCTGTCTGCACCTGCAATGGTTAGAGACCCATCGGACCCGAAACAGATAGACAAGGCGCTTCAGGTGCTTCCAGACCGCGATGACCCCTACGACTACCCGGTCCCCAAGGTCTTCACCCAGCTCAACAAGGGACACATGCTGTTCTCGGGGACTCCCGAGGCTGAGGCACGGGCCTCGCGCTACAACGGCCCGGGCGAAGAAGTGATCAAGCAAAGGGAACAACGCGCAGCACAACGTGACCTCGAAGGGAACGCCGAACTTCCCCCAGAAGTCGCCGCTCAAGCGAAGGAGCTCCCGGACGTGAAAATGCCGGGCGACCCGGATTCGACCCAGCCTGACGCTAAGCAACGCGAGCGCGGATCAGACCAAAACCAACCCGGCCCTGAACACGGGGGAAAGGACAAGCAGTGAACCAGCCTGACCTCCCGAGAACGGAAGCCCAGTGGAAAGCAAAACTGAGTCCACTCGAGTTCCAAGTTCTCCGCAAAGCCGCAACTGAACGTCCCGGCACCGGAGCTTTGCTTTCGGAAGAGCGCCCAGGGACGTACAGCTGCAAAGGGTGCGGGCAAAGGCTGTTCCGCGCCTCAACCAAGTTTGACGCAGGTTGCGGTTGGCCAAGTTTCTTTCAGGCACTGCCGGGAGCCACCACCGAAGACACTGACTATCTGCTGGGGTACCCCAGAACCGAGGTCCGATGCTCCCGCTGTGACTCTCATCTGGGTCACGTTTTCCCGGATGCGCCTGGAACTCCCACGGGCATGCGCTACTGCATGAACTCCGTGGCCCTCGACTTTGAACCCGACCACGCAGACTCCCTCGCAGCCAATGAGAGGTGAGGCGCACTTCGACTGAAGGAGCTCGGAAGCCAGTTCCGATGCCGGCGCTGTTCGTTTCCTCGGGCATCTTCACCTACGTGGGCGCCGCCCTTGCGGTCGGCTTGTTCCGGGTAATGAGTCCACTGGGGGTCGTTTGGTGGCGGGGCGGGGTCGGGGCGCTGGTCTTGCTGGTCTTGTGGAGGCCATGGAGAAGTAGGTGGACGGTCAGGCGGGTCGCGGTCGCCACCATTTTCGGGGTCATTTTACTGGGGATGAACGTCCTGTTTTGCCAGGCCATCGCTCTGATCCCCATGGGGACCGCTGTCTCTTTAGAGTTCTTAGGGCCCGTGGCCGTCGCTCTTTTCCGGGGCAGGGGTTGGACACCCCGGGTTGCCGCGCTCTTGGCACTAGCGGGGGTCGTAGCGATCGGGGGCTGGGGCCTGGATTTGGGCCAGCCGGACTCGGCTGCAGGGTTCGGCTTCGCGCTTGCGGCCGGTGCCGCTTGGGCAGGCTACATCCTGCTGGGGTCCCGCATCTCTGGAGAGGATGCGACAGGCCCTTCGTTGGCGTTAGGGCTGAGTGTTGCCGCATTGCTTTACCTGCCGTTTTTGCAGGGCCCGGCATTCAACGCGGAGTTCTCATTGCCTGTCGTCTTGGCTTTGGTTGGTGTCGCAGTCCTTTCAACAACTCTGCCCTACTCCATCGAAGCGACCGCATTCGGGCGAATCAAAGCAGAAACCTTCGCGTTGCTGACTGCTCTGCTTCCAGCGACCTCGGTCGTCATCGGCGCGATCATGCTTCAACAGATCCCAAACCTTTTCGAACTTGGCGGCCTTGTCCTAATCTCCGTTGCTGTTTGGCTGGCAAGCAAAGAACCCGTGAACACCAGGTCGCGGACCAGCCCATAAAGACCTACTCGGCCAAAAGGCTTTGGCTCCCATCCTTGGCCTTGGACCACCTCAATGGTTTAGATTGAGTGCTCAGGAGGCAAGAGTAGCCGTGAGTGTCAACGTCGTCTGGATGACCCTGGTGGGGTTCGTCATTGGGCTCATCACCAGCACGTTCGTCCGTGGTGGACGGTTGACGGGGCTCGCTGAGACCGTGGTCTTGGGCGTGATTGGCTATGGCGGAGGGGGCCTTCTTGCCGAGCGGTGGGGTTTCTCGGTCCTTGAGCAGTGGCTGGTCGGGATCGCCGCGACCCTGATCCTCATAACCGGGTACATCTTGATCGCTAACGCGGTTTCGGCACGGATTCAGCGGAAGAAAACGCAGTCTAAAGTGAGCGAAGCAACTCGGTACCGGAATGTTGTTTGAGACAGGGGCAGCGCTCCGGGTGCGCTGGGGCAGAATGCAGCCATGACAATGCACACGATTCCCACAGGCCACGATCACGCGACACTTGTGGTTCACGGCCCCGACACGCCGGGCATCGTCCAGGCCGTCACCGCGATGGTGACACGCAATGGCGGGAACATTGTTGCTTTGGACCAGTACGCCGATGACGAGCGGGATGGGAAGTTCTTCCAGAGGATCGTGTTCCACAAGCCCGACCTTGTCGCCGACGAACCCGCCCTACGAGCAGACATAGAAGCCACCCTGGCGCCCTTCGGTCTGAACTGGGAACTCCGCGACCGCTCTGTGCCGAAGCGTATGGCGATTCTTTCTAGCAAGCAGGACCACTGCTTGCTAGACCTGCTTTGGCGCAACAGGCGCGGTGAGCTTCCTGTCACGATCCCCATGGTCATTTCCAATCACACGGTTTCCGCAGAGGACGTTCGTTCCTTCAACATCCCCTTCTTCCACGTCCCCTCCCAGAGCGGGCCCGACAAAGCGAAGTCGGAATCCGAGATCCTGGCCCTACTGAAGGGAAACGTCGACTTCGTTGTGTTGGCGCGCTACATGCAGATTCTCTCCGACGACTTCCTGAAGGAACTCGGCGTTCCCGTGATCAACATTCACCACTCATTCCTGCCCGCTTTCATCGGGGCCAACCCCTATAAGAAGGCAAAGGAACGCGGTGTCAAACTGATTGGTGCCACATCCCACTACGTGACTGGAGAGCTGGATGAGGGTCCAATCATTGACCAGGACACCATCCGCGTCAGTCACAAGGACACGGTTCCTGAGCTGACTCGCCGCGGCGCCGACGTCGAGCGTCAAGTGCTGGCACGCGCGGTCCTATGGCACGCCGATGACAGGGTGATCCGAAACGGCAACCAGACCATCGTGTTTTAGCAGGCACCTACTTTTTGCGTAGATCCGCGTCGATGAACCTCCACGGCTCATGCTTGGAGTCTGCGTAGTTGATCCCAATCCTGGGCGTCGCCCGCAGGTTCGGCTGGTGTGTCTTCTCCGTGATGAAGATGTCGGGCCCCGTCAGGTCCGTTCCGTAGTCGTCGCCCGTGATTGCGAACGCCTGACAGAGCTTTCCAGGCCCGTCAGCGATTGCAGGGCGCCCGCCGCGGAACTTCCGCATGATTTCTTCACCTTGGACCGGCACGACCCCGCGGATCAAAACACCCTCTCCGCGCCCTTCAGTCTGCGTCACCGCATTCATGTTCCAGTACATGCCGTAAATGAAGTAGACGTAGGCGTGCCCGCCTGGGCCGAACATAACCTGATTTCGCTTCGTCATCCCGCGATGAGTGTGAGCCGCGTCGTCGACCCCGCCCAGGTAGCCTTCTGTTTCAGTGATCTGGCCAATCAGCATTTGCCCACCGAGTTCCTGCGGCAGCCTTCTGTGGAGCCGTGCGCCAATCAGGTCGCGGGCAACCTCCAGCGTGTCCCGTTCATAAAAAGAACGAGGAAGAACTAACTCACGTGCGCTCATTCCGTCATGGTAAGCAAGCAGGGAGCGGTGGGCACCTTGGCGGGATTTCGAAGCTGCTCGTTATGCTGGCGCGAGGTTCGGTTTTGACTGGAACCGAATCCCGGAAGAACTTTGCGGAGGCGATTTTGACTCGAGTAGTGGTGAACGGGGCAGGGAAGTTGGGGCGCGCCATCATCGCGGCATCCCTGGAACAGGCTGGTCCCGTTAAAGTTGTTGCGGCTGTCGACCGTGCGGAAGTCGAAGACCTGCCGGTTCCCCTTTACTCCAACCTGGACCTGGTTACTGAAGATTTCGATGTGCTAATCGACGCCTCACGTGCTGAGGGCCTGGAGACCGTTCTTGAGTTTGCCGCACGGGAAAAGAAACCTCTCTTGATTGCGGCAACAGGGCACTCTGGGCCGCAGTTGGAGGCGCTTGAGATCGCTTCTCAGCAGATCCCGGTTTTGCTGTCCTCGAACCTCTCTATCGGTGTGAACGTGGTTCGCGCCTTGACTGAAGCAGCAGGCAAGATGCTGGGACCCGTTGATGCTGAGATTGTCGAGACGCACCACAGGATGAAGGTCGACGCCCCGTCCGGTACGGCCCTGACTCTTGCGGAGACGTTGCGGGACGCAACCGACCCGGACCGCGAGCTCATGTACGGGCGCACTCCTGAAGACGACAGCGCTCGCGGGAATGAGATCGGCATACATGCAGTCCGCGGTGGGACTGTCGTTGGGGAACACTCGGTGACCTTCCTTCTTGACGACGAAATCGTTGAGATCCGCCACGTTGCCCAGTCACGGAAGATTTTTGGGGTTGGTGCCCTGCGCGCGGCCGGATTTATTGAGAAGCAACCGCCAGGCCTGTACGAAATGGCGGACCTGTTGGTAAAGGAAGCGTAGTGTCAAAGCTGAATGAAAACTTTGCAAAGATTCCGGCCTCGTACCTCTTCAGCGAGGTCGCTGGGAGGGTAGCCCGCTACCAGGAAGAGCACCCGGACTCGAAGCTGCTGCGCCTGGGCATCGGCGACGTCACCCGACCGTTGCCGGAAGTCTGCGTAACTGCTTTGAAGGTTGCGGCCGACGAACAGCTTTCCGCTGAGACTTTCCGTGGTTATGGGCCCGAGCAGGGGTATGCCTTTCTTCGCGATGTGATAGTGGCGGGTGAGTATGCCCCGCTTGGTGTGGACATCCCCGCGGCCGACATATTCGTTAGCGATGGAGCTAAGTCCGACTCAGCGAACATTCAGGAACTGTTTTCTAGCTCGGCAACTGTTGCCGTGGCCGATCCGGTCTACCCCGTTTACATCGACTCAAACGCTATGGCCGGGCGGCTTGGAGACTACGCGGATGGGCGTTGGAACAACCTGACGTACCTGCCGTGCACTGAAGAGAACGGCTACGTCCCGCCTCTGCCCAGCGAACCCGTTGACCTTGTCTATCTGTGCTACCCAAACAACCCGACGGGCGCGACCCTGAGTCGCCAGGAGCTAACCCGCTGGGTTGACTACGCCCGCGAAACTGGGACCGTGCTGCTTTACGACTCTGCGTATCGTGCCTTCGTAACGGACCCAGAGGTGCCGCGCAGTATCTACGAAATCCCAGGAGCGAAAGAGGTAGCCATCGAGTTCGGTTCGCTTTCCAAGACCGCTGGGTTCACAGGACTGCGTTGTGCCTGGACCGTCGTCCCTGAACAATTGAAAGTTGACGGTAAGTCGCTACGGGACATGTGGAACCGGCGCCAGTCAACCAAGTTCAACGGGGTCCCCTACGTGGTCCAACGCGCCGCGGCAGCCGTCTACACCCCGGAAGGGCAGCGTGAAAGCCAAGAGTCCATCGAGTACTACCTGGAAAATGCTGGCCTGATCAGAAACGTTCTCGAAGACGCAGGGCTGAACCCTTCAGGGGGTGTCAACGCCCCTTATGTTTGGTTCCGGTGCCCGGGTGGCATGGACTCTTGGGAGTTCTTTGACCTGCTTCTGAACGACGCGCAGATTGTTGGTACTCCCGGCGTTGGGTTCGGACCTTCGGGCCAGGGATGCTTCCGCCTCACTGCCTTTGGCTCTAGAGAGGACACGCGAGAGGCCACTGAACGCCTCAAGGTCTTGCTGAGCAAAATAGCCTGAAGCTAGACCAGACCGCTCAAACCCGAACTGCTGAACAGGAGAGACCAAAATGCCTCGCACCGCCCCATCCGAAGCGAAATTGCGCGAGATAGTTGCTGAGATCCCGACGCCTTTCCACCTGTACGACAAGCAGGGGATCCTTGATAACGTGCGCGAACTTCAAGACGCGTTTGCGTGGAACCCGGGCTTCAAGGAGTACTTTGCGGTTAAGGCGACCCCGAATGCGGCCCTGCTGAAGATACTGAAAGGTGCGGGGTGCGGGGTCGACTGCTCCTCGTACACCGAGCTACTTCTGGCTGACGCGATGGGGTTTTCGGGCAAGGACATCATGTTCTCCTCGAACGTCACCTCCGCAAAGGAATACCAGTTGGCGCGGAAACTGGGCGCCATCATCAACCTGGACGACATCAGCCACATCGACTTCCTTGCGGAAAACGGCGGGATTCCCGAGGACATCTGCCTGCGCTTCAACCCCGGCGGAGACTTCCGTTTGGGGACGCGCGTCATGGGTGACCCCGGGGATGCAAAATACGGGCTGACGCCGCAGCAGATGCCGCTCGCGATCAACCGGCTGAAAGAGCTGGGGGCGAAACGTTTCGGGGTTCATGCGTTCCTGGCTTCGAACACTACCGATAACACGTACTACCCGACCCTCGCGAAACTGCTGTTTGAACTGGTTGTGGGGCTGGCACAGGAGTGCGACGCTGAGTTCTTCATGGTGAACCTGTCCGGCGGAATCGGGATTCCCTACGAGCCTGACCAGGAGCGGGCCGACCTGTCTCAGATCGGCGCGGCAGTTGAAGCCGCGTTCGACGAAACGTTAAAGAAGGTCGGCATGGGGGACGTTGCCGTCGTCGCTGAACTGGGACGCTTCATCACCGGTCCCAACGCCTGGCTGGTTGCGACTGCTCTGCACAAGAAGGACATCCATAAGCAGTACGTGGGCCTTGACGCGTCGGCCGTGAACCTGTTGCGCCCAGCCATGTACGGCGCGTACCACCACATCACGATCGCGGGGAAAGAGGACGCCGAAGCGACGCACACCTACGACGTTACCGGCTCCCTTTGCGAAAACAACGACAAGTTCGCGATTGATAGGAAGCTGCCCGAGGTTGAGATTGGGGACCTGGTCGTCATTCATGACACCGGTGCTCACGGCCATTCAATGGGCTACAACTACAACGGCAAACTACGCTCCGCGGAGGTTCTGCTGGAGCCCGACGGGTCGTTCAGGATGATCAGGCGTGCCGAAACGCCGCGCGATTACTTCGCGACGATTGCCGGGTTTGATGTGTCGGAAGACTTGGGCCTGCCCAGCATGGACCCGTTGCTGGCCGACTGACCCGGTGGGCCGGCGCGCGGGGGACAAAGGAGAAGCGTTGAAGACAGTGAAGATAGCCTTGCTCGGGGCAGGCACGGTCGGCTCTCAGGTGTACAGGCTCCTTGAGGAACAGTCGGGTGACCTGGACGCTCGCGCAGGTGCGCGCCTTGAGGTGAGCTCCGTCGTGGTGAGGAACCCGAAAGCTACGCGCGACGAAGAGATCCCTATGCGCCTGCTGACGACAGACGCGGAATCTGCGATTGACGGTGCCGACATCGTGATCGAACTGATTGGCGGGATTGAGCCGCCTTACCGTCACGTTTCGAAAGCTCTCCGGGCCGGAAAGACTGTGGTGACGGGGAACAAAGCTCTCCTGGCGGCTCACGGCCCTGAGCTCTACGAACTTGCTGCGCAAAACCACGGGAGCTTGTACTACGAAGCCGCGGTCGCGGGCGCGGTGCCTGTGGTTTACGGCCTGCGTGAGTCCCTTGTCGGCGACCGGATTACCACCGTGCTTGGGATCGTGAACGGCACAACCAACTTCATCCTGGACGCGATGACCGACCAGGGTATGTCATACCAAGAGGCTCTGAAGAAAGCTCAAGAGCTTGGCTTCGCCGAGGCTGATCCCAGCGCCGATGTCGACGGTTTAGATGCTGCGGCAAAGTGCGCGATCCTTGCGTCGCTCGCTTTCCATACCCGAGTTTCTATCGACGACGTGCAGGTAGAAGGAATCACGGGGATTACAGAGTCGGACATAGAACAGGCAACCGAGTCGGGCCAGACAATAAAGTTGCTGGCGATTGCTGACCGCGGTAAGTCTGCAGAAGGTCGGGAAGCAATTTCCGTCAACGTTCACCCGACACTGGTGCCGAATGCGCATCCTCTTGCTTCAGTTCATGGGGCTTTCAACGCGATTGTTGTCGAGGGTGAGTCCGCTGGGCAACTCATGTTTTACGGGCAAGGCGCGGGTGGTGCTCCAACGGCGACAGCAGTGTTGTCCGATGTTGTTGCCGCAGCCCACCACATTGCCTACGGGGGAAACGCGCCGCATGAACTGGTGTACGCGAACCTGCCGATCCTGCCTCCGGAAGACGTATTGACCAGGTACGTGATCCGTCTTGCTGTGAGGGACCGCGTGGGCGTTCTTTCAGAAGTGACGCGTTTGTTTGCTGATCAGGGAGTGTCGATCCAAGGGGTTCAGCAGCGTGACTTACCTGGAGAAGACGCGGACGAATCGGGTGTTGTCTTGCTGATCACCACTCACGGTGCTCCCGAGGGGGCTTTGCAAGCTGTCGTGAAGAAGTTGCAGGACTCTCCCGATGTGGTGAGGGTCGAATCAACCATGAGACTGTTGGCATAGCATCTTGGGCCGCGGCACCTTCGGTTTCGAGTCGCTTCCCCTGGACCGCGGGGACGTTGACTCCATGGGAAACGAACGTTTCGATTTTGACTTCGCTACGCTCGCTCCGGGTTCGTGGCGAGGCTACCTGGTCGACAGTCGGGCACGGGTGGCGACGAACGGGGACGCTCTCTACTCATTTGGTTGCGATGATTCTTCGCCGTTTTTGGCTGGCTCGGCCTTGGGGCGCGACCCCCTATTACTGGGTAGGACTAGTGACGGGCTGATCCACCTGGCCTGGGTTGCAGAGGAGCAGCCGGAGGGGCCCGATTTCCGGCCTTTGATCCAGGTCGCGGACCGGCTGGGCGACGACGAGTCTCTGCTGGCCGCACAGGCCGTTGCTTTAGCGCGCTGGCACGACCAGAACCGGTTCTGTTCTCGTTGCGGGGCCCGGGTCCGCCCGAGCGAGGCCGGGTGGGCTAACGAATGCAGGGGGTGCGGGGTGGTTGAATACCCTCGTACTGATCCCGTGGTGATTGTCCGGATCCTTGACGGACAGGACCGACTGCTTCTAGCGCACAACACAGCGTGGGAACCTGGTCGGGTGTCGCTGCTCGCCGGGTTTGTAGAGGCGGGGGAGAGCCCGCGCCGCGCGGTTCAGCGGGAGGTGTTCGAGGAAGTAGGGGTCCGCGTTCGCGACGCGCGGTACTTGGGTTCCCAGTACTGGCCGGGGCCCCGGTCGCTGATGCTGGCATTCGAAGCACGAAGTGTGGAAGCGGATCCCGAAGTCGTGGCGGACGAACAGGAAATCGGTTGGGCGAAGTTCTTTTCGCGTGAAGAGTTGGCGCGGGCTCTGGAGGATGGCAAGGTGCGCGGGCCTGGTCCCAGCTCCATTGCAGCTGTCGCCATCTCCCAGTGGTTAGATCAGAACATTCAGGACCTGATGGACAAAGCTCTTCGGGCCACTGAGGCCTAAGCGGGTCGAACGCCACATTTACCAACTACCACACACGCCACTTCACCTTTAGAATGTCTGTGGGCCTATAGCTCAGTTGGTAGAGCAACGGACTTTTAATCCGTGGGTCGCGGGTTCGATCCCCGCTGGGCCTACTGTCGTCGCCCCGGCCTCGCGCCGGGGCTTTTTGCTTACCAGGTACGGACGCTTGGGTAGCGCGCTCCCGGACGCAAAGGCGCGTCGCATCTTCGGTTTGGCTGCGGGTTGTCACCCAGTTTGGCTGCGGGTTGTCATCTCGCGGTTGCTCGGTTCGGCCGCGCTGGATAAGGACAGTGTTAACTACCTCCACGGTGCGCAGACCAACCGGGCTACGGGCGCAAACCGGTTTGACACTTAACCCCTATCTTGCTGGTCGGTTCGCGCAGCGTGCCGGTTGATGCTCGCGAAGGCGCTGCAACTCGGCCTGGTGTCGCCGATCACCGCTCAGGAGCGGAAACAGGTTTACTACACGTACCTTGAGCGCGCCCAGACACAGGATGAGCGTGACTTGCTTGAGCAGCTCATTGCAGAGTCGATCCTGGACGCAGCCCGGCGGTGAACCCGTAGCCTTGAGGCGTGAACTGGAATGAAGAACCGCGACTCGACCTGAACTTTGTAATCTCTGACATCCTCAGCGATCTGGGCAGCGTAGACGACGCTTACCAGGTCCTGCTTGCCGCTAGCGAGATAGTTTCCCTCACCCAGCAGCACGGAAGCTACTTGGGCACTGGCCCAGTCGTTCCCGAAGTTAGCGAGGCCAAAGAAATCCTCTTCCGAATGGGAAGTCCGGAAGCCGACGTGGTGCTGCTAGCTCTAGATGAACTGGTCAACCCTCCTCTTCTTACCGAGTTTCAGCGCAGGCTCGTTGAGCGGCGAACCCCTGTTCCCAAGTGGGTGGGTCGCCTAGGTAGCACCAAGGCGACGGGCGCCGCGCGTGTTGGTCCGGTCACCCGCGAACTCGTGAAGGTCGCCATCGAAGTAGAAGGCCCTGACGGGCCCCTAACGGCGGTGGTCGAAATTCTTTACTCCGGGATCGCAATGATCGTTGACGCCTACGTGGCCCCCATTCCCCTCTTAGAACTGACCACCAGTGTGGAGAGGGTAGGGGGCGAGAACTTCACGGTAGAGCAGATCACGCTCGCTGACGCACGGGCCGAGGTCGAAGAAGACCTCAAGTACACAGAGATGTACGTGGACGCCCCTGAAACCGACACCTGGCCGGATTGCAAACCGCTTCTGCAGTGGATTCTGCGGATGCTGCCTGAGGGCGGAATCGGACACGAATACGGTGAGTACTCTGAGGAAGAACTGGACGCCGAGGTGGCGGCGTTCATGGCGTCGCCATACGCAGCCGGCCTCGGTAAGAACGCAGCCAGCCACGCGAGCCTGCTTCTGGACCTTGCGAGCAACTATGGGACGGGGGATCCGCGCAACTGGAGCGCGCAGCTGGCAACGCGTCTGATGACAGACCTGCTCCCCCGAAAGGTGATGGCCGGGGCTTCCTACATGCGCCCCTTCCCTAAAGTTATTGAGGCTTTGACCCGCTACTACCATGACAAGCTGGGTGTTCCAGCTGCTCTCACTGCAGAGGTAATGCACGCCATCGCCTCTGACAAACGCGGATACAACCGCGCGATCAAACCCGACTTCCACGACTCCGATTTCTATGACGTTCCCGCGTTTGACTGGGCCTGGGAAAGGGACATAGGTGGCCCAGACGTTCTAGGCAAAGTTGACGTCGAGCCGTTGCCGACTGAAAGGTTTAGCAGCAAGGGCCTCCCCCGAAAGGTTTCGGGGCCTGCCCGCGCGGTTGCCACGGAGATTGAGAGAGTCGCCCCCGGCTTCTTCGACGACCCAGAACTCACAACATCTGCCCTGCGCATTCTGAGGAAGCTGGCCGAGGACTCCCCTGAGTACTTCACCTCTAAGAGCACGGGACCGAAACCTGGGAAAACCCCCTGGGAGACAAGCGTCGCGGCGACTATATGCTGGCTTGCCGGCCAAGGAAATGACTGGTTTAGCAGGTCCGACTGGAACACGACCGTGAAGGCACTCACGGAGGCCTTCGGGCTGAAAACCAGTCCAAGTTCACGCGGGGACACGATCGGTTCTCGCATTTTGAGCGCTCAGCGGGGCGACAGTCGGTGGCACCTTGGTGATCCCGCACTACTTACCAGTGCCAGGCGGAAGAATGTCTTGCTTGAGGCCAAAACGGTTGCTGTTGAAGACTGGTATCCGTTGTTGCCCTAGCCCAGGCCGGGACGTCTCCTTGTTTTGGGTGTGTGGCGCGCCCGGGTTGTGGTGCGTGGGTGGGTTTGTGGTGGGTTGTGTTTGTGCTGGTCACGCCGGGTTTGTGGGGGTGTGGTGGCGTTCACGTGGGGGTGGGGTGG
>CAYFRQ010000045.1:0-12710 GCA_964345615.1 uncultured Actinomyces sp.
ATTCCGCGGCTGATTTACAGTCAGCTCCCTTTGGCCACTCGGGCAATCCGCCAGTCGCACCTTGTGGGTGCCGTGGAAGAATAACAGAGGATCGGCCCCCACTTCAATTTGGTTCCGCCAAGGAGGATGGGAGACTCGACACAGACCTGGGTAGTCTCTCCGCTGACTGGAAAAGACAGGCCCGTCAGGGATAGGAGAACGCTGGCTCCCCGCTAGTAGAGGCCTCCTGTGAGACACAGGCACCAAACGGCCTGCAGATTCCAAAGAGAACGCAGGGCCAGGCAGAACTCGGACTCCGAGCGGAGCATAGGACCCGGGAGAAACGTTGGCTCCAGCAGGACGCAAACTCCAGATGGAACACTAGACTGGCCGGAACGTAAACTCAGGGTAGAACAAAGGCTCCCGGGGAAACGACAAGGACTCGGGCAGACCAGAGAGAACGGAAGGAACCCCATGGCTGACTCCTCATTCGACATCGTTTCGAAGCTGGACCGTCAAGAACTCGACAATGCGGTGAACCAGGCCGCTAAGGAAGTAAACCAACGCTACGACTTCAAAGGAGTGGAGCCCAAGGTTCAGCTGAGCGGTGACACCATCGTTTTGGAGGCCAACACCGCGGAACGCGTCCTCGCGATCCTGGACGTCCTTCAGAGCAAACTGATCCGCCGCGGCGTCTCTCTCAAAGTCCTTGACACGAAAGACCGCGAGCCGCAACCTTCCGGAAAGATCTATCGTCTGGTGATTCCACTCAAGGAAGGGATCGCTCAGGATGTCGCGAAGAAGATCACCAAAGCCATCCGCGATGACGGACCCAAGGGAGTGCGAGCCCAGATTCAAGGAGATGAAATCCGCGTAACCTCGAAGAAGCGCGACGATCTTCAGGCCGTGATCGCAATGCTGAAGAGCGGCGACTATGATGCCGCGCTCCAGTTCGTGAACTACCGGTAAAAGCAGGCACCACAGACAGGCACGGACGGCGGCCTAGAGAACAGTCGTCAGCTACCCAGATGAGGGCACCCGACGACTTAGGTAAGGGCAGGTGCCGCAGACAAAAGCAGGCGCCGCAGACAAAAACAGGTGGCCCAGACGAGGCCAGTAGCGTAGGCGGGGCCTACTGAAGGCTGGGGTCGGCCGCACCTAGCTCCGTTGCAGCTTTGGCATGGGCAGGGCATGCAGGTCGCGTCGAACTAGCGGCGGCCCCACCGCGGCTAGGCACAATATGACACTTAGCCCTCTGCGACCTCATAGTCTGCCGGGCCCGTGAAGTCGGTGAAGCGGTCCCTGGCGTGAGGCTTGCCGAGCTCCCCCGGCTTGCCGATGAGATCACGATTTGCTGCGTCGGCTGCTGCCCCACTCTCCACTTCCTGGGCCTTCAACGCACCTCTGGACAAGTCCGTCATCGCGGCACGAGACACCACTTTGACTCGCTCACGGCGGTCACCGGATTCGGTAGGGCCGTAAGCATCCCCCAAAGCCCTCTCGTACGCATCAAGCATCTCCCAGCCCTGCCACGTCGTAAACGGGACAGCGCGCTCCTCAAGGAGAAGCTCAATGGGCTGGTCGACGCTGGTCGCAAGCTGCCCATCCTGCGCATCCTGAACCAGGTGCGCAATGGTCTCTTGCGCGTCAGACTTGGTGGAACCGATGAGCCCGACGGGTCCTCGCTTAACCCAACCCGTTGCGTAGACACCAGGCAGGACCTCTTCACTTCCGGGCTCGGCAACAACGCGCCCCTCAACATTTGGGATGACGCCTTTCTCACGGTCGAAGGGGACACCATCGATTGGTGAAGAGTAGTAGCCAACAGCCCTGTAAACGGCTTGGACCGGCCAAGTAGTGAACTCACCAGTCCGCCGGACACTGCCATCCCCAACGAGCTCCGTCCGCTCCGTGACGACGGCCGAAACGTCGCCGTTCTCATCAGCGACAATCTCGCTGGGCGCCTCGAACATATGGAGATAAATGCGGCGTGATGCCTTCAAATCCTCCGGGTCCTGCGAAGCGTAAGACGTCAGTATCTTCACGACCTGGCGTTGCTGGTTCGACTCCCGCATCGCCTTGTCTGACCCCTTGTCAAAATCGAAATCCTCTTCAGAAACGACAACGTCCACATCAGCAACCCGTCCAAGCTCGCGCAGTTCCAAAGGGGTGAACTTCACCTGGGCGGGTCCCCTTCGCCCAAAAACATGGATGTCCGTGACGGGATTTGCGTCCAGGACCGCGGCAACGTTGGCTGGGATCTCTGTAGAAATCATTTCAGCCGTGTGTCGGCCGAGCACCCGCGCAACGTCCAGGGCAACGTTCCCGGCCCCAAAAACCGCGACTTCCTTAGCTACAAGCGGCCACTCTCTGGGGTAGTCAGGGTGACCGTCATACCAGGAAACAAAGTCCGCGGCACCATAGGACTGGGGAAGATCCACACCGGGGATGTCGAGGGCCGCGTCCCGATCGGCGCCAGTAGCAAACATGACGGCGTCGTAGCGATCTTGGAGTTCCTGGACGGTGACGTCGTGCCCGATCTCAACGTTCCCAAACAGGCGGATGTCACCTCGCTGCAGGATCTTGTAGAGGGCAACAATGATCTGCTTGATGCGCGGGTGGTCAGGAGCAACGCCGTAACGGACAAGCCCATAGGGAGCGGGGAGCCGCTCGAACAGGTCTATGGAAACATCAAGGTCCGATTTCGCCAGAATGTCCGAAGCGTAAATGCCAGCAGGCCCCGCCCCAACAACTGCGACTCGAATAGGTTCAGTCACTGTGTTCTTTCAATGGTCTCTGTTTACAAACTGGCTTAATCCTAGCCCCTGGCTTCGTCGCCTAGGACGTGCGACCTATCTCAGGAGAAGGGGAACGGACCGCGGAGACATGGCTCCAGAAGAAGACGTCATCCTAGGAAAAGAGGGTCGCCCCAAGAACCAAGTGCCGGGAGAAACGCGGCCTCAGGTGCAGCAAAGCTAAATGCTACGAATCTAGCTCAGACTGCCCGATCAACCATCATCATTGCGAACGCTTCCAGCGAGTCCTTCGCATCGGACTCTGGAAGGTCCTCCAGAGCCTCTACCGCCTTCTGCGCCCAAGCCCGAGCCAGGTCGCGGGTCTGGCCCAGCACTGGGTGGATGCGGAGGGCCTCTACAACCTCTTCTAAGGCCTCATCGGACGCCAAGTCCTGCTCCAGTAGCCCAAGGATCCTCTGCCCTCCCGGATCGAGGGAACCGGCACGCTCAGCCTCCCTCAAGAGTAAGACCGGCATGGTGTCGACGCCTTCCCGCAGATCTGTCCCAGGTGTTTTTCCGCTGACTTCTGCAGGCGAGGAAATGTCCAGAACATCATCCGCCAGCTGGAACGCCACCCCCACGTTTTCACCAAAGGTCTCGACCATGGCAGCGACTTCTTTACCGGCCCCCGCGTGCAAGGCACCAAGAAAGGCCGATGTAGCCACAAGGGAACCCGTCTTGTCAGCTAAGACCTGGAGGTAGAACTCCACCGGATCCGCATCAGGACCAGGACCAAAAGTCTCGTTCAACTGCCCAGTGCAAAGACGTTCGAAGGTCCGCGCATGGTACTCCACGGACTCGGGACCAAGCCTGGCAACCAACCTAGAAGCCCTGGCAAACAAGAGGTCCCCCGCCAAGATTGCGCGGTTGTTACCCCAGATCAGCTGAGCAGAGTCGACACCCCTACGCGACGGTGCAGAGTCCATAACGTCATCGTGATAAAGCGAAGCCAGGTGCGTCAGCTCAACGGCAGCCGCAGCCTCGATCACGGGTTCGGAAGTAGCCCGGTGAGGGGCGCCCAGCTGCGCTGAAATCAGCGTCAGCAGCGGACGCAGACGCTTACCCCCGGCCTCAGCCAGATGCAAGGTGAGGCGGTCCACCAGGTCGTTGAACCCCACTACAGAACTAAGAAGCAAATCCTCGACCGTCTCAAGAGAGGTCTCGAGAGTTGCTTCTAGAAGGGACTCATCGCCCCTGGATGGGATTGCACTCACGGGATAAGGATAGAGATCTGCTCCACGAACGCCAACACCGGCCCGGGCAAGATACCCAGCAACAGGGTTGCTGCAGCAGCAACTCCGATCACGACAGTCGACATGCCCTCGGACTCAACCACCTGAACTGAAGGCGCCGGCTTCCTCATGAACATCGCAATGACGATCCTGAAGTAGAAGACGGCAGTGACGGCAGACGCGGCAAGAGCGATAGCAACCAGCCAACCGAGACCACCCTGGATACCAGCCGCAAACACGACAAACTTGCCCACGAAACCCGATGTCAAGGGGATACCCGCGAAAGAAAGCAGGAAGATCAGCATGGACACCGCTAGGAACGGGGATCGCTTTGCGAGCCCGTCCCAGTCGCTAATCTGCGTGGCCTCGGCACCGACACCAAGCCGGCCGTCCTGCTTGCGGACGAGCGTGATCACCGCGAACGCACCAATCGTTGCGAGCCCGTAAGCGAGCAGGTAGAACGCCATGTCACCCGCAGAACCGGGAGTGAGCGCAAGCACCGCAATCATGATGAAGCCAGCATGAGCGATCGAAGAATAGGCTAGGAGCCTCTTCATGTTCTTCTGAACAAGACCGCCAACGGTGCCAAAGATGATCGTTGCCGCCGCCATGAGCGCGAAGATCAGGGCAAGGTCCCAGCGAAGATGTCCGGCGACCGTCACGTAGAAACGTAGCAAGGCGCCGAACGCGGCGACTTTAACGCCGGCTGCCATGAAGCCTGTGACGGGTGTCGGCGCGCCTGCGTAGACGTCAGGGGCCCACTCATGGAACGGGAACACCGCTACCTTGAACAGAAGCCCGGACATAACTAAGAAGACGCCGACGAGGAGTAGCCAGTCCATGTTGTTGACCAGGGGAATCGCTTCCGCGATCACTCCGAGGCGCAAGCTTCCGCCCGAGTATCCGTAAAGCAGTGCGGAGCCCATCAGGAACAGGGCTGCTGCGAAGGATCCTAGGATGAAGTACTTGATGGCCGCCTCATGACTCATCTGGCGGCGATGCCTTGCCGTCGCCGCAAGGATGTAAAGCGGTAGCGACATGACTTCCAGCGCAACGAACATCGTTAGGAGCGAGTCGGACGCTGGGAAGAGCATCATCCCGCCAACGCTGAACAGCAGTAGCGGGAACATTTCGCTTCGCTGGTACTTCTTTGCGGCGGACAGGGACTCCTCAGACGAGTCGGGTCTGTCGGACGGCTGGGCCGCGAATGCACCGTCACGAGCCATGCTGCGATCCGCCATGACCAGGACGGCGAAGATCGCGAGGAACGTGACCAGGATCTGTAGGCCAACTGCCAGGGTGTCGTTTACGTACTCACCATCGGCAGTTGGCGTGCTGAGCGCGGTGACCCACTCCGCTGATGCGAGCACGAAGCCAGCAAGCAACACTAGTACGGTCCACAGGATGTTAGTGAGGCGTCGGTGCTTGACGGGTGCAAAGGCCTCGATCAGGACACCAATAACGCCGCCACCGAGCACCACGATCAGTGGCACCAGGGGCCACCAGTCAATAGACGGGGCTAGGAAATCAACTGCAGCGGGGACTATCTGGTTCACTAGTCGCTCCCTTCGCTCGAATCGTCTTCAAGCACAACGCTTTCGCCGCCCTCACTGCCTCCATCGACAACAGCCGCCGTAACCGTGTCAAGCAGAGGCGACTGCTCCGAGATTTGGTTGAGCGGGTTCAAAAGCGGCGCCGACCAAATGCCAAGGACCACTGTCCCCACCAGGATCGGCGTGATAACCCACTTTTCGCGTGCATCCAAGTCGGGCAGGGCCGCCATTTCCGGGTTGATCCGACCAGTGAAAATCCGCTGGTACGGCATCAGGATGTACAGGGCAGCCAAGATAACCCCAAAGACTGAGAAGATCGCAAGGGGAACCGAAATCTTGTAGGTCCCCATCAAAACCAGGTACTCGGGCACAAACCCTGAGAGCCCTGGAAGAGCGATGGAAGCTAAGCCCGCAAACAGCCAGGTCCCCGCAAGGATCGGCGTCACCTGCTGCATGCCTCCGTAGCCACGGACGGAAGCAGTTCCGCCACGCTCGATAAGCCAGCCTGAGATCAAGAACAGAGCGGCAATCGACAGTCCGTGAGCAACCATGAAGAACATCGCACCAGAAAGTGCAATCTGCGAGCCGATGAAAATGCCCAGGACAATGAACCCGAAGTGAGACACAGACGTGAACGAAACCAACCGCAACAGGTTCTTCTGACCATTCGCCGCAAAGCCACCCCATAGGATCGAGATGACCGCGAGCACTAAGACGGTGGGTCTAACTCCGGCCGCGGCGTTCGGGAGCATGTAGACCAGAAACAGGATCATCCCGTAGGTTCCCACCTTGTCAAGGATGCCGACAAGTAACACCGAGGTTCCGGGCCTTGCCGCTGCAGCTGTGTCAGGTAGCCACGTGTGAACCGGCACCATAGGCGCCTTGATCGCGAAGGCGATCAGCAACGGTATCGCAACGGCCATCTGCGTCCCGGCCGGCAGCAAAGGCAACGTCTGGGCGAGCTCATCAAAGCGGAAGGTCGCGCCTGATCCGGCGCCCACCTTAGCCAAGACAACAATGACGCCTCCAAGCATGACCAGCCCGCCGAACAGCGAGTAAATCAAGAACTTCAAGGCCGCTTTGCGCCTGTTCTTACCGTTTCCGAACCGCCCGATCATGAAGAACAAGGGAATCAGCATGGCCTCAAACGCGATGTAGAAGACAACCAGGTCGTAGGCGGCAAAGATCATCACGATGAAGGCGTAGAGCAACAGGATCCAGGCTGCATACCCCGCCGAACGCTCCGGTTTCTTGTCTTCGCCCTTAGCGTCGGCAAGGACCAGAACCATCAGAAGCGCCGTCAGCAACAGCATGACCAGACCCAGAGCGTTCACGCCCAGTGACCAGGTGATTCCAGCTTGCGGGATCCAACTGTAGGTTTCAACCAGCTGTGTGGTGCCCGACTGGCTCCAATCGAAGGAGAACGCGACCACAACCAGTGCAACAGCCATTGCGACTGATGCCCAGAAGGCCACTTGGCGTCCAACAGCACGCAGTGGCTTCACCAGCCAAATGAGCGCCGCAACAAGCGCAGGGAACACAACAAGTAGAGACAACCAGGGACCGCTTGCCGTGGTGGCTTCCGTAAGGATCGAGCCCGTTAGGCCCGGAATGACATTCATAATCTGCATGACTTTTCCTAAAGGCCTAGAGCTGGAATCCCAGAATGATGGCCAGAAGAAGCACTAAGCCTCCCAGCATGTACCCGGCATAGCTGCGCACGTACCCCGTCTCGGTCCAGGCAGCGATGCGACCGAGCCAAGCCATTAGCTTTCCGATCCCGTTCACTGCACCGTCGATACCGTGTTTGTCGACTTCGGTCACCCCGTCCATGACCGCAATACTCGGGGCCATAAACACCATTTCGTTGAAGTCGTCCTGGTAGAAATCCTTGCGTGCTGCCCGGGTGAGCGCGTTCCCAGCGGGAACAGTCTTCGAAACCGGGTTCTTCGCGTACATCCACCAGGCGATGAAAGCGGCGATGACCACCAAAGTCAACGTGATGATCTGAATCCATATGACTGGGAGCAACGGCTCGGCGTGTGGCGTGGAGCCGGTCGAGGGCGTGAGCCAGTTGATGAACGTGTCGTTGAAGGCCAGCAACCCGCCAAGACTAATCGCAAAGATCGCAAGGATGACCATGGGGACGGTCATGATCGGCTTGGATTCGTGGGGGTGTACTGGGCCGCCCTCCATTTCGTTGGTCCACCGTGCCTTCCCGCTGAATGTCATGAAGAAGACTCGCGACATGTAGAAGGAAGTGAGGCCCGCAGCAAACATTGCGACAAAGCCTAAGACCCACCCCATCCAAGGAGCATCCGCTGTACCGAAGTTTCCGGTGGCAAACGCGGCCTCGATGATACGGTCCTTCGACCAGTAGCCCGAGAAGGGCGCAACACCCAAGATCGCGAGCCAGCCGGCCATGAAGGTGAGCCAGGTGATCGTCATGTATTTCTTGAGGGCCCCAAAACGACGCATGTTCACCTGGTCGTTCATTGCGTGCATTACAGACCCCGCACCAAGGAACATCAGGGACTTGAAGAAGCCGTGAACAAACAGATGGAAAATGGCAAAGGCCCAGCCAATCGGGCCGAGGCCCGCACCGAGCATCATGTAACCGACCTGGGACATGGTGGAGGCAGCGAGCGCCTTCTTAATGTCGTCCTTTGCCATACCGATAATCGCGCCCATTAGTAGCGTGACCGCGCCGACAATCGCGACGGCCGTCATTGCAATCGGCGCTGCCAGGAAGATTATCCCGGAACGGACAACAAGATAGACACCTGCTGTCACCATGGTGGCGGCGTGGATTAGGGCGGACACGGGAGTTGGGCCTGCCATGGCGTCACCGAGCCATGCCTGCAACGGGTACTGTGCCGACTTACCAGTCGCCGCAAGAAGCAGGAACATCCCAATGATCGTTGCCCCAGTTTGGCCGACACCACCGACCTCCGCATTCACAACCGCGAAGTCGGTCGAGCTGAAGTAAGCGACCATCGCCATCATCGCGATCAGGAAACCGGCGTCGCCAACACGGTTCATGACGAAAGCCTTCTTCGCCGCGGTCGCGTTCTCTGGGACCTGGTTCCAGAAGCCGATCAGGAGGTAGGAGCAGAGGCCGACGCCTTCCCAACCCAGGAACATGGTGGTGTAGGAATCGCCGAGCACCAGGATCAGCATTGAGGCGATGAACATTGCCATGTAGGCAAAGAAGCGTCGCTTCGCGGGATCATGCTCCATGTAGCCCACGGAGTAAACCATGATCAGGGACCCCACGAATGTAACCAGCATGATGAAGGTCATGGAGAGCGGGTCAATCAGGAGCCCGAACTCAACGTTGAAGGAGCCCGCTGGGATCCACTCAAAGAGGGTTTGTTGGAACCGTCTTTCGGAAGATGGTCCAGAGAGCATCTGGATCAGGATCAGCAAACCCAGCGCGAACGAGAACCAGGACGAGGCAACCGCAACCCAGTGCCCCCACCCGTCAGCCTTGCGGCCAAGAAGCAGAAGCAACGCTGCCGCGGCGGCAGGCACAACGAACAGGAGCCACGCGAAAGAAGCGGCTCCAGTGGAAGCTACGGTGCCTACCGGCTCGGTCCATTCAGCTGAGGACATCAGTATTGTGTTCACTTATCCTCCTAGTGCCGCAATGCCGTTACTTGGTCAACGTCGGTCGTTGCCCTGGACTTGTAGATGACCACCACAATCGACAGGCCGACCACGACTTCGGCGGCCGCCACGATCATGACGAAGAAGGCCATCACCTGTCCCTCCACATCGCCAAGGACACGGGCGAAAGTGATGAAAACCAGGTTGGCTGAGTTCAGCATGAGCTCGACACCCATCATCGAAATCAGCACAGATCGTCGCACGACGACGGTCACCGCACCTATCGAGAATAGGACTAGAGCTAAAGCAATGTAGTATGCGAGGCTCACTTCTCCCCCTCTATGTCGCCGGCGCGAACTTGCTGCAAACCGGTGGGTGCACCTTCTCCAGCCATCCCCCAGGCCTTGGACTGAACGACTTTCGGCGCGCCCCATGAGCTATTTTCGCGACCTTCAGTGCGGGCAAGCTGCAGAGACTGCGCGACGCCAGGACTGACCTGACCCAAAGGCTTATCGAGTCCTTTCACAAGAAGGACCCTGGGCACCGAACCTGGCGCAGCCTGTAAGGTGTCGCCTGCGATCGCAGGGTTGTCAACAGAGTTCGTTGTTGCGTAGACGCCGGGCGCTGGCAGTTGGCCGACGTGGTGGCCGCGGCGGGCGAAGGCCTCCATGCGGGCCCGCGCTACTGACTTCTGGTTCAGTTTCGGCCCCAGACGGTCAGAGTGCGTGAGCAACACGGCTCCAACCGCAGCCGTAATCAGCAAAATCGCAACCACTTGGATGGTCAGCCAGTGTTCTTGGAAAAGGCGAACCGCAAGCGCAGTGACCGGAAGATTCGAGTAGGGGTCCCAGTCGAACTTGCCGGGCCCAGGCACCCGGGACATAAAGACTGCTGAGACCAGCAGTGCTGCGAGTCCAGCTCCACCGAGAACCGCTGCAATGATGTATCCGCGGGGCTGGCGAGAGAACCCATCCGTGGCCCCCAGGCCAATCATCATGATGACGAACAAGAACAGCATTAGGATCGCGCCCGTGTAGACAATGATCTGGACCATTCCGTTGAACGGGGCTTGGAGCGCGAAGAACATAACGGCCATGCCGACCATGACGGCCACCATGGATAGCACAGCGTAGGCGGCTTTTTTGAAAACCAGCAGGCCCAGTGCCGCCACTACCATCAGGGAGGCGGTGGTCCAGAACAGGATCGCTTCCCCATAACCTGACATCTCAGGCCAGGCGGCTGCGAATGGATCAGTCATCAGCAGACTCCTCCGTTTCTTCCGGCTGTGTGGGCCGCGCGGTCTTCAGGGAAGGATCGTCCGGGCGGTGCTCACGAACCCACTCGATCTGAGCTTCCGTTGACCCTTTAACCCTGCCCTCGTAGTAGTCGATGTCGCTCATGCCCTCAACCATTGGGTGGGGCGCAGCCACGGCCTCTTCGGGAAGTGGCGCGAGCAACATGTCCTTGTCATAGATGTCATCGAGGCGCGTATATTCGGCTAGCTCAAAGTCGCCGCCCATAGTCAGAGCCCGTGTCGGGCACGCCTCAATGCAGAACCCGCAAAATATGCAGCGCAGGTAGTTGATCTGATAGACCTTGCCGTACCGTTCCCCCGGCGACACTTGGTTTTCTTCGGTGTTGGAAGCGGCCTCAACAAAGATCGCGTCAGCCGGGCACGCCCAGGCACACAGCTCGCAACCAATGCACTTCTCTAACCCGTCTTCGTAACGGTTCAGTTGGTGACGCCCATGAAAGCGAGGCGCAACGTGGGCCGGTTCGAACGGGTACTGCTCTGTCACCGACGGTCGGAACATCGATGAGAACGTGACCCCGTAGCCCGCTGCGGGCGCAAGAGCTTGGCCCACGACGCCCTTTTCATCCTGTTCGTACCGCATTGTGGGGACGACCGGTTCTGGGTCTGGATCCACCGCCAACTCTTCACGGTAGAGGTCACCAGTGAGTTCCAGTGCGTCTTCAGTTACGCCGCGAACTTCCTGTTCTTTGGATTCTTCACTCATTGCTGTCCTCCTCGATCTGGGGAGTGTCGTTGGTGGCTGTCGCACTCACCTTTGTCCGGCCCGCCCGCGGTGAGGGGGGCAGGACCTGACCCAAGATTGGCGGGGCGGGATACCCACCCGCGAACGCGTCAAAGGGCACTTCTGGGTCGAGATGGTCGTCTTCCTGCGGCTTGTCGCCGATCAGGTACACGACCACTGCAACCAGAACTATGAGCCCCATGATCAGCGCAATGATCAGGGTGGTCGACTCCGGGAGCCAGGACTGGACTCCGCGCAAGACCGCGACAATCACAATCCAGCCAAGAGCTATGGGCATGAGCCCCTTCCACCCGAGGTTCATGAACTGGTCGTATCGGAACCGTAGCAGCGTGCCACGGGTCCAGATCATGAGCCACATGAAGAACCAGATCTTTAGGATCAGCCAAAGCATGCCCCACCAGCCGCCGTTCACGGCGTCCCAGTGACTGAATGGCCAGGGTGCGTGCCAGCCTCCAAGGAACATAGTTGCCGCGACCGCCGAGACGTTCAGCATGTTGATGTACTCCGCCAGGTAGTACCAGCCGAACTTCATCGACGAGTACTCGGTCATATGCCCCGCGACTAGTTCGCCCTCTGCTTCAGGTAGGTCGAAGGGAAGACGGTTCACTTCGCCAACCATCGAGATCAGGTAGATAACGAAGGCTGGGAACAACGCGAATGCCCACCAAACGCGTCCCTGCGAGGCAACGATCTCCGAGGTCGACATTGACCCGGAAACCAGAAAGACAGAGACCAGTGACATCCCCATGGCGAGTTCGTAAGAAATCATCTGGGCCGAGGAACGAACAGCGCCATATAGGGGCAGGGTCGAACGAGCCGACCAACCGCCGAGAACAACGCCGTAAACACCGAGCGATGTCACGGCCAGGATGTAGAGGGCCGCCACGGGCATGTCAGCAACCTGTAGCGGGGTGCTGTGGCCAAACATGGAAACGTTGGGACCGAACGGGATAACGGCCATGACTGAAAACGCGGTCAGGGCCATGATGGTTGGGGCTAGAAAGTACAGGAACTTGTCGGAACGCTTCGTCCAGATTTCCTCTTTGAAAAGCATTTTTCCAGCGTCAGCGAGGGCTTGGAACAGCCCCCATGGGCCGGCCACGTTCGGGCCCTTACGCGTTTGGATCAGGCCTAAGCCACGACGCTCCACCCAGAGCGCCATGATCACTGAGAGGATCAGGAACACGACGATGAACACTGCCTTGATTAGCGTGAGCCACCACGTGTCGTCCGAAAAGTCTGCTACCTGGTAGTCCGGGACACCAGAAAAGAAGATTGCCTGGGTCACGGGGTCACCTCCCTAACTGGAGCAATGGAGACTGGGGAGCCTGGCTCTCCCAGGTCGACGTTGATGCCTTCGCCAGTGGAGCATTCGGGAACCCACACCAAGAAGTCCGGCAGGTCGGCCGCCTCGATCGGGAACTCCATGTTTCCGCGTGGCCCCTGGATCAGGACGGTGTCGTCGTTCTTGAGGCCCAGCTTCTC
>CAYFRQ010000046.1:0-12559 GCA_964345615.1 uncultured Actinomyces sp.
CTTTGAAACCAAGTACTTCGACCCGAACGCGGTCGCTCTTCAGTGTCCAACAGACATGGATCTGGAAGCCAGCGACCGCATCCGTGAAACAGCCAAGCGTGCTTTCGAAGCGGTGTTGGGCGAGGGCATTTCCCGCGTCGATTTTTTCTACAACGACGACACTGGCGACCTGGTCCTAAACGAGATCAACACGATGCCGGGCTTCACCCCATTTTCCATGTACCCCACCATGTTCGCGAAGTCCGGCCTGGCATACGTGGAGCTTGTCCAGATCCTGCTCGAGGAAGCGAAGAGCCGCCCAAAGGGCCTGCGCTGATCCTAGGAGACCGGGCGTCCCCTCGGGTAACGTGGAGGCATGACTAAGCCAAAGGTGACCCTAGCCACCGCAGCCTCAATGCCCGACCTCTACCCAGATGAAGCGGGTTTGCCTGATGCGCTCGCGGATCGCGGAATGGACCCACAAATCAAGGTCTGGAACGAACCTGGAATCAACTGGGAAGACCAGGGGATCGTCGTCGTCCGTTCCGTCATTGATTACGCTGAAAACAGACGTGGCTTCCTGCGTTGGGCGAACGGAGTTCCAAGAATCCTGAACAGCTACGACGTGCTGGAATGGAACTCTGACAAGCACTACCTGCAGGAACTCGCCAAGCGAGGACTACCCACCATTCCCACCACTTGGCTCGAGGCCGAAGAGAAATACGAAAAGAGGCAGGTTCACGCACGCTTCCCGGCCTTTGGAGACTTCGTCCTGAAGCCAACAGTGTCCTCGGGCGTTCGCGACATTGGTCGTTACGACGCGGAGGGCTTGCACTCCCGGCAGGCCGCGATCGCTCAGGCAATGGAACTGCTTGGTGATGACCGAGACATCATGATTCAGCGCTATCAAGAGGAAATCGATACTCAGGGCGAGATGTCGTTGATCTTCTTGAACGGCCTGTTGTCCCACGCCGTCCGCAAAGAAGCGCTCCTCAGCCCGTCCGAGGTCACAGAGCAGGAAATTCGAGAAGTCGTCGTTGAACCCATTGAGGTGACCGGAGACCAGCTTCGCTGGGGTGAGCAGATCCGCCACGCCATCCACCAGTACGTGCGCGACCGGATTGGAAGGGACGACCAGTTCCTGTACAACCGCGTTGACGTGGTCCCCGACGGTAAGGGGTCGTTCCTAGTGATGGAGATTGCGCTCGTTGACGCGGATCTCTACCTGGACGCCACCCCCGATGCACTTGGCAACTTCGCTGACGCGATTTCTGTCCGCGCATTTTGGTGATCCCGAAGAAAGTCTGGGGCAAGGACCCGTGGGCCCACAAGCCCGCGCCCGCAAAACTCAAGCCTGCTGCCGACCCGGAGGTTGAGTCACAACCTGTTTCCATTGCGCCCCAATCAGCGGCTGAACCACAGCGTGCGATCGAGGCTCCGCAGTCTAAGGCAACTCCAACCAAAGAACCTGTCCGGCAACCGGTGGTTCCGGAGGTTCCCATCGCTACCGTCCGGCGCCCCGAAAGGGCACCTCGCGACGTGGTCACGGACGCGGAGTTCGAGGAAATGGTTGAGCGTGCCATTGAACGCATCCCGGAACAGTTCGCGGAGGCAGTCGAGAACTGTGCGTTCATCGTTGAGGCGGAGCCTCCAAAGGGCCAACCTGGGTTGCTTGGCCTCTACCGCGGGCACCCTCTGACCAGCCGGGCTTACTATGCCGGCAACCTGCCTGACACGATCACGATCTATCAGGGGTCCTTGATGCGCCTTTTTCCGGGCAGGGAGAACCTGGAACGCCAGGTCTATCGGACGGTGGTCCATGAGATCGGGCACTACTTCGGCCTTGAAGAGCACGAGCTTGAAGAGCTCGGTTGGGCGTAGACGCGCGAAAGGCCCTGGCGCTGAGATGGGCCCAGGAAAGCCAGCCGCGCACATAGGACACAGGAAAGTCGACACTGTGCGCGGTTCCCAGTGTGTTCCAAACCTCTGCCCTGAAGCACTTGGCGCAGAAAAGCCCTGGTAGTATCGGTTACTGCTACAAGCGGCCAGAAGCTTCTTGTAGTGATGGTGGCTGTAGCTCAGTTGGTAGAGCCCCGGCTTGTGGTGCCGGTTGTCGCGGGTTCGAGTCCCGTCAGCCACCCCATCGTTGACGCAGGTCGGGCACGTTAGTTGCCCATCGTGTCGTAACTTCAGTCACTCATCGCGTTGGAGTTCGAGTCACTGGTCGTGTTGTAGCTTCAGTCACTGATCGTGTTGTAGCTTCCGACTGCTCTATCTCCTGGACTGGTGTTTTGCCTGCCACTTAGGCCGGCCGCCCTCTGGGTGACCTGACAAAGGATTCTCTGGGCAGCCTTACAAAGGACGGCTCGCAAAGGCGCGAATCCAGAGCAGGTGGTTACCGCACCAGGGTCAAGAAAGTCAGGACAGAGCGGGGCAGCTCACCGCTCGTTCGGCGTGAGTAGATGTGTTCCACCAAATTGACTTCCCCGCTTCCAGCTGGGGAGCAAGACCGGGCAGCTCGCTGCTCGCTCGGTGTGGGTGGCGCAACGGGCGAAGAGCGGGGTGCAAGACCAGGGACCCGCAGGCGAAGAACCGACCTGGAACAGGTCCCGGGACCAGCTCTGTGTGTTTCTTTTACCCCGACTGAACGGAGTGGGTGTTTCTTTTACCCCGACTGAACGGAGTGGGTGCTCCTGTTACCCCAACCGAACGGAGTAGCAGGAAATCGGTGCAATAACAATGTTTGGGTCCTACTGTGTTCGGTTGGGGTTGGTTCGGGTTCTACTGTGTTCGGTTGGGGTCACGCCACGGGCTCCCTGGGCCGTAGGCCCGGTCCCGTCCGCGTGAGTCTTCCCCTGCGGCAAATGTATGTGAGGTTGGGAAGTCTAGATCAGCCCCAGTTTCTTGAACGCATTGGAAAGACCGTCTTCATCGATGTGGTCGGTGACCAGGTCGGCTCTTTCTTTCAGCGCCTCTTCGCCGTTGCCCATGGCAACTCCCGTGCCCACCAGCTCGATCAGCTCAATGTCTGGGGCTGCGTCCCCAAACGCGACCATGTCCTGCGGGTCCGCCCCAAGGTGATCTGCAAGAGCATTCACGCCAACAGCCTTGTGGATCCCGAGCTGGCCGAACTCACCAAACTCCTGCTTCTTCCCCGAAGCGGTCCAGGTGGAGATTCGGGCCTGACCGTCAAAGAGCTCCTGCAAGGCTTCAAGGTCCGTGTCCTTATGCAGGGGAAAACTGATTTTGTTCACGTCATCGTGGCCGCGGGTGGTGTCAAAGACGGCCCCTGCCATCGCCTCATCCCAGACTGTGCGAATGTTGGGGTTCTCGTCCCCAACCGCAGCCACGACCTTGTCAGCCAGGTCGTCGCTTGCGAATAGTCCGGAGTTGCACTCCAGGTAGTAGCCGAACCCGTTCGACTCGAGCCACTCGATCGCTTTTTCGACCGTCGCCGGGTCCATCACCTGGTGGTGCACCGCTTCGCCGTCGTGCTCAACGTAAGAACCGTTCCCAAGGATCAGCCCGTCAATCCCTAGGTCCCAAAGGAAATCGTAGATCTCAGCCTTAGCGCGCCCAGTGCACAGGTAGATCTGGTGACCGTTCTGCCGAGCCCTTGCGATCGCAGCACGCGCCGAATCAGGGATCTGAAGGTTGTAGTTGACGACTGTGCCGTCAATGTCCAAAAGGATTGCGGTGGGGTCTCGGGGCTCGCTCAACGTGTCTCCGTTCGTTCCATTCGAGCCTAACCGACCGGTTGACGTTCCCTGAGTTTCGGCAACCCCAAGCGAACCTGGCTCCTGCCCTGAGTAGCCTTGTCTTTCGGCACCAACTGCAACAGGGCACAACCATCACAGCCCAAGTCTTGCGGCTTTTCACCCCAGTCCAGGCTTTGGGCAGCACTGAAGTCCAGCTTCGAGCCGCCTGCGTGCTGGCTGGTAGCAGTCGAAAGCATTAGCTTGATGCGGTTCAGCTGGTTCACTTCTGACGCGCCAGGGTCAAAGTCAACCGACACCACGTTTGCTTCCGGGTAGCGGTTACGAAGCGCACGGAACATCCCCTTCCCGACTATGTGGTTTGGTAGGCAGGCGAAAGGTTGGGCGCAAATGATGTTGGGGCACCCATGGCGGAACCCGACCTAGAGGTGATCGTCAGGCGCCCCTAGCTGACGCGGGGTCAGTCCACGAGCACGCCGATGCCGTCGTAGTCTGGCGTGTCGACCCCCTGCATGCGTTCTCCCTCGAACCAGACCAGGTGCCCCTGCACGGCCAAGACGCCCGGACCACCCAGGGGATGCCAGGCTAGTGGCACGTCTTCGCCGAAGGGACGGGTAAGTTGTTGCAGCATTGTGTCGTCGGTTAGGACGAGCGCGCGCGACTCGAAGTAGGGCACACGCGAAGAGGAGAGGCTGTGCGGGGCGCATGCGATCTCGGTTACGGTAGTGCCGGGAGTCGGTAAGTCAACGAGCTCACCTGGGCTTTGCCCTTGAAACCCGTCTGCTACCCACAACTCACCGGTGTCTGTTACCGCGAATATGGCTGGACCGGCCCCACAGGCGTACGTGACGTTCGCTCCGCTGAAGTCGTAGGGGACAGGGTCGTCATCGAAGAACGCGCGGAACACTTTCCCATCCGCAGTGACGAAGACAGTATTGGAGCTCGGGTCAGTATCCATGCTAACGATTTCGCTCGAGGGTCCGAAAGGCTCGGCTTTACCAGAGTCGTGGATCAGCTCGGCACTCCCGTCCTGATACAGGATGGCTGTCGCCTGCGGCAGAGGGTCTGTCAGGTCTATCTGGCAGTGGTTACAGACTATCCGGGTGAACTGGGCTACTGGTTTCTCCAGCCCCAGAGCATCGTTTAGGCTAACCGGATCCGTGAAGTCGTCGACCCCGGAGATTCCCATAAATCGAGGCGACCACGTGTATGCCTGCCCCTCGGCGTTCACAACACCACTCTCGGCAACCCACGTCAGTTCACCTAAGTCTTCTAGCGCAGGGTAGGGGCCTTCCAAGGTGGAGTTTGCCGCACTTTCTTGTACGTACAGTGCGGCGCCTACCTGGCCTTGTCTTGCCACCAGGAACTCGTAGCCCTGGTCCATGCCTAGCCAATGCGAGGCCAGCTTGTATTCTGATCCACGACTCGTGGGCCACGGCTCCACGTCCCTCACCACCGGGAGCGGCAGTGAGTCGTAGTTCTTCTCCGTTTGCAGGTTCAGCATCAGTGGTGTGCTCTGCATGAGTTCACCATCGACCGCGTAGCGCTGAACGATGCGGGGCCACCCAGCCTCATGAGGAGCGATCGCGCTGTCCTTCGTAGCGCCCTCCTCAGTCGCGCTTTCGTCTTCGTCCGCAACGTCTCCAGACTGAGAAGGAGCCCCTTCGTCGCCGGCGGGAGCGTTCTTGCAGCCTGGCGCATCGGCATTGGCTTCGCACTCCCAAACACTGCCGGCTGGGTAGTAGGCGAACAAGAGCGCCTCGCCCTCGCTACAGTCTCCGGTTAGACACACTTTGAACGTGTAGATCGGCAGGGACCCGTCCGTTGGACTTTCGGGTGTCAGCGCTCCCTGTCCGCCTTCAATGGTTGCTTCAGGGTTTGCTGCAAGCAGGTCGGTGAAGTTGACGCAGTCCTCCCCATCACTGTCCAGCTGGTCGGCCGGGCACCAAGCCCCAAGCAGGGCCGGGGGGAAGGGCAAAGCCTCAAGGCTCGCAATTGTCGCACCGGTTGCTTCACTGCTCTGCCCCTTCGTCGACACTGCCACCTGCATTGCCGACGGGACGTCGACCACCACGCCCCAAAGAGATCCGTCGCCTGGTGTCTCTTCGAAGCCATCTTCGGACCCTTCGAAGTCCCCGCTAGCCTTTTCTTGCTCAAGCTGATCCGTCCCGTCCAGCCCGGTGAGCAACAAGATCTGTTTGACCTGCTGTGCGGTCAGGTCCGGGTTTACGCCCCACACTGCGCTTGCGGCAGCTGCAACCAGACCCAAACCAGACCCAGAATCCTCAGCTGCCACGGCTTCACCCGGCACCACGACCTCACTGCCAACCACAAGAATCTGATCTCCGAGTTCGCTCGGGTAGGCCCGTTGCAGGCCGGACCAGAGGTCAAACTGTTCGGTAGAGGCGGGTGCCACCAACAGGAACTGCGGAGACCCGCGTTCTGCCAGGCCCAGTAGCTGTTGTCCGACTATCTTGACGGCAGCTTCCTGCTCGTCAGCGGATGGTGAGTAGAGGCCTGGGACAATAAGCACGCTTGGCTTGTCAGACTGCTCGATCAGGTAAGTAAGCTGGCTTCCGATCGAGAATGCATCGGATGCTTCCGGTTCAAAGACGGTTGGGGCAGAGTCGGGAGGCTGCGCATTGGGAACTAGCTCGATTGTGTCTGTCACGGAAGTGTCTGTGCCGCTGGAGGGGCCGTCCAGCCCCCCGACAACTGTCTCACCCAAGCCTTTTTCTTGGTTATAGAAGTCGATAACGGGCTTGCCGACCACATTCGCTGCTTGCTTGGAAGAAGCGTTGCCGGTGACGGGCTTGACAGCAACGGAGACGTTCTGCGTGGAGGACGCGACCCCAGCGATGTTCCCTGACTTTTGCAGCGAGCTACGGAAGGTGGTGGCGTCAGACTCGCCTGGGCAGCGGAGCTGATAGGTACTGGTGTACTGGTTGATCCCGACAATCACGGCACCTAGTTCGCTTGCGGCACTCTCAGCCGCTTTGAGGTCGCTGCCTTCATCTAGGGTGATCAGGATCTGGTTGAGTCCCCCGTCCGCTTCCGCACCTTTCTCGGGTTCGGCGTAGTAGAACAGGCCTGGCCCATAAACGCCTTGGAGCTCGATGACTTCCTTGTCATCGCCGGAGAGCTTCGCTGCTTGTTTCAGGCCCGCGGACACCGACTTCTCTGTCCCCAGCTCGCTTGAATCTCCCTTGAAGAAGTAGAAGGCCGCCCCCAACGCGGCGCCTGCAACCAATGCACCGACCACTCCGCCAACCATGGCAAGGGTTCGTTTGGATTTCGCCTTCGCCCCGGGGGGCGCCGACTGTCCCGGTTGCATTTGTGGAACTGGCTGTGCCTGTGGCTCCCGGTTCTGGGGCTGCGCCTGCGGCATTGCCTGAGCCTGTGGGGCTGCCTGAGCCCGTGGGGCTGGTGTTTGGGTCCGTATCCACGCGAGTAGTTCTGGATAGATGGAAGGGTGCGCAGCTATCTCACCCCAAAGCTCGGGATGCTCTGCAGCGATTGCCGCCAAGTACTCGGGCGCCAAGCCTGGGTTCTGCAGCTGTTGGCGCGCTGATGCTACGTCCATCGTAAAGATCCCTCCATTGGGCGACCATTCAACTCTAGTGGCATTCGTGGGTGCAGGCAGATGTCTTGGTGGCAAGCTGGACCCATGGGAAAAAGACATTTGAGACTGGTTTGGCCGCAGTGGCAGGGCGCCGGATCCTCTAGCATCACCGCGTTCCAAGAAGACTTACCGTTCGACGTGCTCAGACACGGTTACGCCACTGGCACCGCTGTCCTGGAAGCTGTCCTGCCTCCCAACGATGGCCCCACCGCTTTCGTACCCATTGATTCGGGCGAGGGCTCCCTAGCAGAACGCGATGGCGTTGAAGCCAAAGATGCCGTCATCCAGGGCCTCCAGGCCGCCCTGGCGTTGATCGCTGAGCACGATCCCGATCGCATCACCACACTCGGTGGCGATTGCTCGGTCAGCGTCGCACCCTTTGCCGCCTTGGCAGAAAAGTATGGGGACGACCTCGCGGTCATCTGGATCGACTCCCATCCCGACACGGACACAGGTGACACCGCCTACAACGGCTACCACGCCATGGCCGTCTCCGCACTTACCGGTCACGGCGATCAAGACGTAGTGGACCAGCTCCCCGCGACCATCACAGCTTCGAACGTGGCGCTGGTCGGGGTGCATTCTTGGGAGGACGATGCTCACCAGAACGTAGGGGAGTGGGGGATCGCTGAGTTCCCACCCAGCGTGCTCCGACAGAGCTCCGATGTTCTCCTTGACTGGCTTGCCGGCACGGGAGCCACAAAGATCGCCATTCATTTTGACGTTGACACGATTGACGCAGACGAACATCGCTTCGGCCTTGGAGTCGACTTTGGCGGCCTCACTGCGACAGAAGTGAAGAGGATCGTCGCAGACCTTGAGGGTGCGTCCCAGGTTGTCGGCCTCACCATCGCCGAGTACATTCCCCGCCAAGTCTTGAACCTGCTCCAGGTGTTGAGGGGCATGCCGCTTCTGGACTAGTCAACTTCCACCCCACAGAGCGCGTCGCCAACGTGGTGGAATGGCTCTATGAAGATCATTCCGATTCTTGGTGACATCACAGAGGAAAACGTTGACGTTGTTGTCAACGCTGCAAACGAGCGTATGAGGGGCGGTGGGGGAGTCGACGGTGCCATCCACCGAGCGGGCGGCCCGGCGATCCTGAAAGATTGCATTGCCCGTTTCCCGAACGGCCTGAAAACGGGTGACGCCGGCTGGACCACTGCGGGGAAGATGCCAGCCCGCTGGGTGGTTCACACCGTTGGCCCCAACTATGTTGCCGGCCAACGCGATCCCGAACTCCTCAAGTCTGCTTACCGCCGTTCGCTTGAAGTAGCCGATGAGCTTGGCGCAAAGACCGTCGCCTTCCCGCTGATCAGCGCAGGTATCTACGGCTGGCCACTAGAAGACGCAGTTACCACCGCCATCAGCACCATCCGCGACACGGCCGCTGGCCTGGAAGACGTCGAAGAGGTTCACATCGTCGCGTTCTCACCAGACATGTTCCGCCGGGTGGAAAGCTCTTTGGCGTAGTTGCCGGAGGCTAGTCTGCTTGACGCCCGGGTAGTACGACCTGCTCGAGTGCTACCGCCTGCATCGTAAGTAGGCAGAACATCGAGTCGGCCCAAGAGAACCAGGGACGCGTGAACAGGGCAGCATCATCGCAGCAGATGCTCTCGTGAACGTGGTTGGTCCCCGCTGTGGTCTCGGCGATTGTTTGCGCCAAAGCGCGGGCTTCAGCCGGATCTTCAGAAGTCAGGCCCTGCGTGGCGAGCGCTATGGGCCACACCCAACCCTCGGGGCTGTGGGGGCTGCCGATGCCGGTCAGCACGGTTCCCGAATAGAAGAAGGGGTTGCTTTCCGAGAGCACGAAGGAGCGGGTGCGCTGGTAGAGCGGGTTTGATTTCTCGATGTCGGCCAGAAGAGGAAGAGACAGCAGACTTGGTAGGTTCGCGTCGTCCATGAGTAGTTCTTGGCCGAGCCCATCCACTTCGTAGGCCCAGATCCCGCCGTCTGATTCCGTGTCGGTAACGCCATGCTCAGCCACGGCTTCTTCCAGCTCGGTCGCAAGTTGCAGGGCACGCGCTTGGACGGACTCGTCTTCGGACAGACTAGCCAGGTCCCTCAGTGTCGAGGTGGCGAGCAGGTTGGCGGGAATGTTGTAGCCGTAGGTGCACGAATCGTCACTTGGACGGAAGCCAGACCAGGTCAAGCCCGTGTAGCCGACGGGGTTGCCGCGGCCATCTCCCGGCAACGTGTCGAGGGGTTCGACGCCTGGGCGGCGGAAGTAGTAGGTGGAACGTTCTTCGTGGTGGCGTTCTTCTTCCAGCACGTGCAGGATTTTTCCGGCGGCCTCAGGGAAGTCTGGTGGAATCAGGTCCCTTCGTCCAGTGGCTTCTACCAGGCGGGCCAAGAGTTGGACGGGGAAGCAGAGTGAGTCCACTTCGTACTTCCGTTCCCAAATCAGTGGGTCTGCTGGGTGGTCTCCCCAGTCGTCGTCGGCCTCGTAGGAGCCCCCGTCTAGGCCAACGTTGAAAGCGTTTGCGTAGGGATCGTGTTTGATGAGCGACATCTGCCGCTTGCTCACCGCTTGGATCAGGTTGACGATCGGGCCGTCCTTTTGCGTAGCGGCAAAAGTCAAATACGGCCACATCTGCGTGCTTGAGTCCCGAAGCCACATTGCGGGGATGTCCCCCGTGATCACCGCGACGCTACCATCCGGCAAAGCCTTGAGCGTGCGATCCAGGGTTCGTCGCAGGCACGCTTCGAACATCGGAGGAACGTTCGGGGCCGTGGCCCCAAAGGTCGCTTCCACCCGCTCCCGCCAGTTTTCAACTTCCTTAGCGTCCAAAAGAGCTTCGCTAGTGAGGGGAACCGGGCGGGCAGAACTCGTTTATTTCTCCGGGTGTGTAAGGGTTCGCAACGTTTCTCCTGAGCTCCATCCTAGAGTGGCCTACGGATCACGGAGGCTTTCCGGTCTAGCAGCGCGGTGAGGACAGGTGCTGGCGCCAACCCGACGAACCTGCCCGCCTGGAGAACCCAACCCAACCTCGGTGACACCCCAAGCGGTGTTCCGCCTTCCCGAAGACACCCGGAACTTCCAGAGGGCGAGCCTTCTTCCCAACAGTCCTGGTGCCTCCGGCCAGTCCGCGTGGTCGAAAGTCGGGCTCTACACCCTGTTTTCTTGCCACCAGGGTTGCTCGGAGGCATCAGGACTGTTGGGAAGGGCAGAAAACCGCAACGGACGGGACCAAAAGCACAGACCCTCGGGCTGAAAGTCACGGATGACGCGCAGAGCACGCAAATCCCTCCCGCCCCTGGGCAACCCGAACCGAACGCGGACCTGAGTGTCGTTCTCGGGCGTCCCAACGGACGCCAGGTGCCCAAACGGATCGGAAACGCCGAAAACGTGGAAGGTTTGTCCGTTTGGACGCCCGACATCCGTAAGGACGCCCGAGGATGGGAGGGCAGCGCAAGGGCCAGAGTTCTCGGCGGTCGCTTCGTGCGAACGGCAGCGGGCGCCTGAGCTGAACACGGTAGCTCAAGACAGGGGAGAACACTGTTCGGGCTTAGCTGGGCGCGACGCTCAGGTCCTCTTGCGATCGCGGACCCAACCTGGGTGAGCACGCAGTCTTCTGGTCGCCAAGGTGCACGGCGTGAGTCCCCGGGAGTCCAGGGATGGAGACCATCAAGATCTGATACTTCGGACACCACGACGTAAAAGCTCCCGGCTCGATTCGCAAGAGGTCCCACATCGTTTGGAGTTGCTCGGGGTCGTGGTTCCAGCCTGAGTGCACTCCACTTGTCTTGAAGCGGACGGAGCAGCCATGAACCTCGAACTCACTTGCCCTCTCCCACGTGGCTTCACTGAGGGCGCGCCGCATCTGAATTTGGTGGATGCCGTGTCCAGCCAGGTAAAGACCGCACTTGGCTGGAACCTGCACCGCACCGTCGATAGGAAAGCAGTTGGGTTCCGTGACGCTGTCTTCCCACGGCTTTCTTCCCGGTAGCTTTGCTCGCTCGGCTCGCTCATTGCCTTCATCCGTTCTTCGCGAATCTCGAAGCGAGCCAGATGACGGGTCCTCGACGGGCCGCACGTCGCGCAATGCTCGTCGTGAGTCAGGGAACTCCCTCCCTCGCGGCTGGGAAGCGAATCTTGGGATCGAGGTTGACCCTGACGTGGCGTGAGGAGGCACAGTTGAGGCATGGCGAATCATGAGGACAGCCTACGTACTGTCGGCCAGGTTGCTGAGTTACTGGGACTCTCGGTGCGCACTCTGCACCACTGGGAAGAACGTGGCCTTGTGGAGCCCGAAGAGCGCACCGGTTCCAACTACCGGCTCTACAGCGAAGCAGACATCGCAAGGCTTAGCCAGGTGATGATTTACCGAGCCACAGGGATGGGTTTGGAAGCGATTTCCAGCCTGCTCAGTGCTGAAACGGACCCCGTGCCTCACCTGTTGCGTCAACGCGATTTGCTCGTCGAGAAGGAAAGCGAGCTGCACCGGATGGTGCAAGCCGTCGATCGGTTACTGGAGGACGCTATGAGCAACAAGAAACTCTCCGTAGAGGAGGTCGCCGAAGTCCTAGGGGACGCTTCATTCCCCGCGTATCAGGAGGAGGCCCAGGAAAAGTGGGGCAACACCGACGATTGGGCGGTCAGTGCCCAGAGGACTGCGAAGATGACGCGGGCCGACTGGGAATCACTGAAAGAAGAGACGGCCAAGGTCGAAACGGCATTGGTCGACGCCATGAATCGCGGCGTTGCGCCGGGTAGCGATGAGGGCAACGAACTAGCAGAGGCTCACCGAGCATTGCTCTCGCAGTTCTTCCCCGTCAGCCACGCCAAGCACGTCCTGATCTCCTCCGGTTACGTCAGCGACCCCCGTTTCACCGAGTACTACGAAACCAGGGGAGTAGGGCTAGCTGCGTGGCTCAAAGCAGTCACCCACGCCAACGCACTGGCTAATGGCATCGGCCCAGAGACCGCCGCCTGGGCGTAAGCCCCACCCCTCCAGTTCCGGATGCTCGGTGAAAGAACCAGCCTCAGGGGAGGATGACTATCTTTCCTGGGGCGTGTGAGCTCTCAAGGGTCGTGAACGCTTCGACAACCTCCTCAAGCGGGAAGGTCTGTGCAATCGGAATCTGCAGTTCGCCTGCCGCAATCGCGTCGGCCAACCCGGCTAGGTTCTCAGCGGTCCGGGAGTCGTGCTCAACGTTCTTCACGCCGAGTTCTTCCAAGGCGTGGTACGCAGCAATCGCACCCATGCGCTCGACTGGAACACCCAGAGCAACACCTGCG
>CAYFRQ010000047.1:0-12373 GCA_964345615.1 uncultured Actinomyces sp.
AGTCGGATGCTCTGCCATTGAGCTACGCAGGAATGCGCAAGCTCGATCTTATGGCTCTAGGTACCCTTGCGGCAAACGGGTAGCGCTCTGTGAGAGCTAGTCCTCAACCTCGAACTCTTCAGCCAGCTCGCGGCCCACCTGTTCCGCCTTGATTTCATCGTCCGCGGTCAGCGGTCCGTCAGCGATCACGGTCTGGAACAGTTGCCCGTCAACCCTTCTGCGAACCGAAGCAGAGACGCGGGTCCCACCGGGTGTGAAGAAAGACCGGGTTGCGACAATGGTGTCAGTGACGCGGGAAGTCACGGCTTCCATGAACCGTTTCGGATCGTCACTCACAGTGGTTGCGGTGAGTCCGGGCCGCCCGGGCTGAATCCACACCAGAGCGAAAACGCGGCCCTCCGGTTCCCACTTTGCATACTGGATCTCGTGCCACAGGCCCGAGTCGACAACTCCTTCTTCACTGACGACAGTAAGTCCGTGGCGTCCCGCGACAACGATCCGCCCATCCTCAAGAAACTCCCACGGGCGACCACGGTCCGCATCGGGAAGGAAACGCGCGTGCGACTCAGGAAGCGCTGAAGCAGACTCGGAGTCTCTAGCGGCCTCCCGGGCCCTCTTCACTTTGTTCCAAAACAAGTTGTTCTTCGCCCCCGGTCTCGGTTTAGCTGAGCATCATGAAAAGCTTCTCAAGCTCTTCGGGTGTCAAGGTCTCTTCATCGCCACCTGGCGTAGGAGTCAGGCACTCGCGCATGGCACTCGAAATGATGGCGTAGCCCGCCTTGTCGAGCGCTTTGGAGACAGCGGCAAGCTGAATGATCGTTTGCCTGCAGTCCGCTTCCTGGTCTAGTGAAGCAATCAGCGCATCAAGTTGGCCGCGAGCCCGACGAAGGCGGTTCAAGACTGCCTTCTTAGCCTTGTCAGCTTCCCGAGTTTCGCTGTCACTCACTGCCTGACCTCCTACCAGCTCGGCAAGCATACCCCAAGGGGTATTTGGTAGTCCTAGGTCACGACGCGGCAGGATCAGCGGCCGCGCGGCGCCTGGTGTCGACGTCCATCAAGGCACGGAACACGTCCTGGTATTCGGGCGTTCCCGGTTCAATACGATTCAACTGGGCCTGCAGGTTGCTGGCTTGCCGCAGTAGGTCCCGGCGTACAAGGGCGCGGACAACCCCCTGAGCATACGGCCCTAGGTCATCTTTGGATTCCACGGGCAAGGGTGTCAGCATTGTCGCGGTGACAATAGAGGCCGCGTTCGGGTCCAGCCCATCAAGGATCGCTTCACCCCACCGCCTGGTGGCAAGTTCAAGAGAGGCATCCCCAACACCGACTTCCGACTCCGCGACCTCAAGCGCGTCCAGGAACGTCGGCAGTCCCCCGGCAGCACCAATGGCGTCGAAGACCAGCCTGTGATTTGGCACCGAGAAGGACTCTGCCTCCAGGGACTCAAACCCCGCGCCGACAACACTGAGTGGAGCCTGCAGGGTCGCGGCAAGTGCGAAGCGTTCGGTCTGCCCTGCGGCGTCAAGATGTGGTTGCTCCCTGTGATCTCCCGGTGCTTGCTGGCGTTCCTGCGAGCGGGCCTGGTAGCGCAGAGCCCGCTGCGCGGACTCGATCTCACCCGGGTCCATGCCGAGCCACCCCGCAACTTCCCGCGTGTACTCAAACCGGAGGGCACGATCCTTGATTCCGGCCAGGATAGGTGCGGCTGCGCGGGCCCCATTCACCCGCCCTTCCGCACTGTCAAGGTCAAGGGCGAACACGACGGAACGCAACACAAACTCAAACAGGGGAACGCGTGAGGCGATCAGGTCACGCAGGGCCTGGTCCCCGCCTTTCAACCGCAGGTCACACGGATCCAAACCCGAGGGGTCCACCGCTACAAAAGTCTGGGCAGCAAATGCCTGGTCTTCAACGTAAGCGCGGCGAGCCGCAGCCTTCCCCGCCTCGTCCCCATCAAACGTAAAAATGACTTCGCCGCCGGGGGCGCGTCCGTCAGAGAGCATGACACCCGCAGCAGGGCTCGCGACGTCTCCGAGCAGCCTCCTAATGATCTGGGTGTGACCACTGCCGAAGGCTGTCCCGCAGGTGGCGACCGCAGTGGTTTCTCCCGCTGCGTGAGCGGCCATCACGTCCGTGTAGCCCTCGACAACCACGACCTTCTTTCCACGCGAAATGTCGCGCTTCGCCAAGTCAATCCCGTAAAGGACCTGGGACTTCTTGTAGATGGGGGTCTCGGGAGTGTTCAGGTACTTCGGTTGGTTCGAGTCGTCCCCGATCCTCCTTGCGCCGAAGCCAATGGTTGCGCCCGTCAGGTCGCGTATGGGCCACATGATGCGCCCACGGAAGCGGTCGTACGGTCCGCGGTTCCCCTGGATTGCAAGGCCGGACGTAATGATCTCATCGTCCGTGAAACCCTTCGCGCGCAGGTGGCTAAGGATTCCATCCCAAGAATCGGGGGCGGCACCCACACCAAACCTGTCCACGTCTTCCCTACCGAAAGACCGCGAGCGAAGGAAATCCCTGGCCCCGATGGCTTCTGGGCGATCCAGGTGAGCCCGGTAGAACTCCTGGGCGATCCTGTGTGCTTCAAGCAGTCGTTGGCGGCGGCCCGGAGGGGCCCCGCGGTCCGGTCCCCGCCCGTTTTCGTAACGGAGTTCAACCCCGTAACGGTCGGCCAGGTACTGCACGGCTTCCACAAAAGAAAAGTGGTTGAGCTTTTGCACGAAAGAGATTGTGTCCCCACCTTCCCCACACCCAAAACAGTGCCAAAGCCCCGGTCCTGGTCGAACGTGGAAAGAGGGGGTGCGTTCGTCGTGGAAGGGGCAAAGGCCCTTCAAAGACCCGGTTCCTGCACCCTTAAGCATGACGTGTTCGCCGACGATGTCTTCAATGCGGGCACGGTTCTTGACCTCTTCAAGATCCCGATTGTTTATCAGCCCAGCCATGGGCTCAGTCTAAGTCAGGGAGGTGGGAGCTTCGGCTGGGAGATTAGAGGAGTGTGGAGAGCATCCCGCAGTAACGGGCGTGCCACGTACTTGCAGACACATCGGTGAGACACGCGACCTGGTCGATCACCGCGCGCTTCCTGCCCGCTTCGTCCGTGGCGCGGAGCCACTCGGCTCGAAACGGTTCCTCGAGTGCTTGCGGGGCCTGCTCCTGGAGCGCCTCAACAAGGTCTAGGACCAGAGTGCGTTGCTGGAAGTAGATCGGTTCGATCTCCCGCGGGGCCATCACATAGTGGACTGCGATCCCTTTCAGGAACAGGATCTCTGCTTCTGTTTCACGCGGTAGCACCAGATCAGCGCTGTATCGGCCGAAGGGACCCTCACCAAATTGCTGTTTGGTGGCGGCGGTAGCACCTTGGCAAAACCTTCCAATCAGGGACGAGGTGAGGTCCTTCAACCTGGCCTGGTCCGCATAGCTGGCGTCGTATCCGGCAGGCCAGTACGAAAGGGAGGCGAGCCTCAAAGCTGCACTCCCCAGTTCTTCGGCGTCGATGCGGTCCCCGTACCACTGAAGCGTCGAGCCTATGATGGCGTCGATTTCCCCCGGTTCTAGAAGTTGTGCCAAGTCGAAGCGTCTGGTTGCGACGGCGTCTTCCAAGTCGTGAACGGAGTAGGCGATGTCGTCAGACAGGTCCATGATTTGGGCCTCTAGGCAACGCTTGCCGGGTGCCGCATCTTCTCGCATCCAGTCGAAAACTGGGGCGTCATCCGGGTAGTGGCCAAACTTCCGCTTAGAGGCTTCAGGGTTCGGGCCCTGACCTTTCATCCATGGGTATTTGGTGAGGGCGTCAAGTGTGGCGCGGGTGAGGTTTAGGCCGCCGTGCTCCCCGTGCGGGCCAAGAACTTTGGTTTCAAGGCGCGTTACCAGGCGGAAGGTTTGCGCGTTTCCCTCGAACCCGCCAATGTCTTTTGCGGCCTCGTCCAACGCTGTTTCGCCGTTGTGCCCGAAAGGGGGATGCCCCAGGTCGTGGGCCAGACAGGCAGCGTCCACGATGTCGGGATCGCACCCAAGTTCCTGCGCTAAACCGCGCCCGATCTGCGCAACCTCAAGTGAGTGAGTCAGGCGAGTGCGAACGAAGTCATCGGTTCCGGGACCCAGGACCTGTGTTTTGGTTCCCAGCCTGCGTAGCCCCGCAGAGTGCAGGATTCGTGCTCGGTCCCGTTCAAAGTCGGTCCGATGCGATGCCTTGGGGTGCTCGGGGTAAGCCCGCTCCGCGTCGGCTTCGTCGTAGCGCCACGGCTTCGGCAATTGCCCCTTATCTATTGATGTCCTTGACACAAACAACAGGTTAGTATGGCAAAGGCAGTTGCGTTCAAGGTTGCTTACAGGCCGGGGGTCCATCAGTGCAAGCGCCGCTTGGGACAGTCACGACACATTTGGTGCACAGGCGTGAAGGTGCACTCGCCCCCTGGTGGAGAGACGCCGTCATCTGTGACCTGCCAGGGTCTTTCGACAATAAAGACCTGCTCCGTGTCCAAGAGTTCCTACCAGACATAGCAGACTTGGGTTTTGAAGCCGTTCTGCTCCGCCCAGCAAATCCCAAAGTCGACGTGGGACTGAAAGCCTTACCTGAGTTCGTTTCTGATGCTCATTCGCAAGGCCTAAAAGTAATTGTCCGCGCCTTTTTGTCCGAAGATGAAACGGAACTACACCCCGAAGCCAGCCCGCCCCAGTTACCTCTTGAACTAGATGCGGAAAGCCTGGCAGAACGTGCATCAGCGATCCTTGCTACGGGTGCTGACGGGGTTGACCTGGGCCCGGTGAATGACGAAATAGGCTCACCCGACGCCACCGCGCACAGTCACGCTTTCACGCAGGCCGTCCAAACACAGTTGGCAGAAGTGGAGCTGGCGGGAGACACCACCATCCTTACTGCCGCAGTCCTGTCAGAGCCCAGAGTATCGGCGCAGCGCCACCTGCAGGAAGACTGGTTCCACCACCTGCGCGACGACTCGCTTGTGGCGGCGCCCTGGGATGCGACGGAAATCCAACGCAGGGTGCGGCAGGCCTATAGCGACCGGGACCCGCTGGGACACACCGCGGCCTGGCGTTACTCGCTACCGAAATGGACGTCCTCGCCCAATGCTCGGTCCAGTGCAGACTTCGGGTGGGCGAAATCTGAAGACTCTGAACGTCGGGAAAGCGCAATGATGCTCTACACCCTGTCGCTGCCAGGGGCGATCTACGTGCCGTTCCTGCATGTTGGTGGGGGCGTGAAACCAACGAAGGGCAAAGATCCGGGCCTCAAGTTCTCATTCATGAAGAACACGAAGGCACGCAAGCTCGCGGGACTTGCGGATGCCGCCATTGGGATTCGCACTCGGACTTCCATGGGATCCTCAACGCTAGCTTTCATCGATGGCTTGGATTGGGCGGGCCCCGACACGGCCGTTCAAACGGTCGGTAGCGTCATGGTGGTGTTGAACGTTGGGACCGAGCCCGTCAGCGTTCCGGCTGAACACCGCCCGATGATCTCTTCACGAACGCTAGCTAGCACCGAACAGGGTTCAACGATCGTGAAGCCGGACTCTTGCGCGTGGTTCCACATGGAGAGCGTGATGCCCACAGGGCCCACCGCTTACCGGTAGGGGGCTCTAGTCGCCCAGGGGGTTGTGCTTGCTGACCGAGGAACGCAAGTCCATAAGTGTTGGCTGGCCAGGCGCGCTTTCTTGTCCCAAAGTTCCGAAAGCAAACGCTGACATCAAGGCGTGCGTTCCCAGCCGGGTAAGGATTCCCTCCGGACCCATCCCAATCACGACGGAGGGGACCTCTAACTGCAGGGCGGCCCAGTTCTGGACCTCCGCGATTGCTGCCGCCTGTTGCTTATCTTCAGCAGCCCAGGCGAGCTTCGCGACTGCTGCCCCGCTGGCCCCCATCTCTCGAAGAATCGCCTTTGCGAAATCAGGGTCGAAGGGGCCTGCGTGACTGTGAAAGGATGCGACGACCGGAAGCTTCTGGCTCAGCTCTGCAATAAGTTCGTCGGCTCCGGGGCGAACCAGTTCAACGTCAACGGCGTCCGCCCAAACCGCACTGTCCTTCACAAGGTTGTGGTAGCGCGCTAAGGCCGGACCTTCGGTGTCGAGATACCCGCCCTCGGTCTTACTGCGGTACGTGGCCAGCACCGGCACACCCAGTTCTTCTTTCAGCTCTCCAGCCAGCTCCGAGGTTTCTCTGCGGTAGCTTGGCTGATCCGGGTCGTCTTCCAGATAGTCAAGCCGCCACTCGACCAGGTCAGCGCCCTCCCGCGCAGCTACCCGCCACTGCTCTTCAACCGCCCCCAGATCGATGCCGGTTAGGGGCACGACCGCTGTAAGGGTGTCCTGGTCGTGAAAAGCGGCCGTAAGCTTATCCACCTGAAACTCCATCCTCTGCCTGAGGCAGATTCGTTCGTTCTTGCTCGCTTAGTTGCGGGGAGTCGAGCCAGCCGTGCGGCAGGTGCGGTTTCCTTGGGTTTCCTGCCCGCACTCCACGACCGATGGCTCCCGGGAGCATCTGTAGATCCCCATCAAGCTCGCTCAGTAAGACTTCGAGACCTGCGACGTCCTCTGCTTGGTGCAGGTTGCCGCGCGCCCTCCCTCCGATTGGAAACCCCTTCAGATACCAGCCGACATGCTTGCGCATCTCGCGGATCGCCCTGGACTCGTTTCCTTCAGCTGCAACGGTTTCGCGGGCGTGCTCAAGTAGCATTTCGCGCACCTCAGCCAGGGTGGGCAGGCCGGGGTCGGGCAGTGACCAAAAAGCTGCAACCAGGTTCTCAAACAGCCAGGGCCTCCCCTGCGCACCCCGCCCGACAATGACCGCGTCGCAGCCGGTTTGCTCCATCATGTCTTGGGCATCGCTCTCTTCGAAGACATCACCGTTGCCGAACACCGGCACCCTCGACTGCTCTTTAACCCTGGCAATCCACTCCCACCGCGCTGCACCCGAGTAGTACTGCTCCTGAGTGCGAGCGTGGAGTCCAATCCCTGCCACACCGGCATTTTCGGCGATGCGAGCCGCGTCCAGGGCGGTGATGTGGATTTCGTCGATTCCTATCCTCATCTTGACAGTGACGGGAACTCTGCCTGCCTCGCCCGCCTTGGCATCAACAGCTTTGACAACACTTGAAACCATGTCGCCAAACAGGTCTCGTTTCCAGGGGATGGCGGCTCCCCCTCCCTTGCGAGTTACCTTGGGGACAGGACACCCGAAGTTGAGGTCGACGTGGTCGGCTAAGCCCCGCTCAACGAGCATCCCCGCGGCGACCCCAAGCGTTCTTGGGTCGGTGCCATAAAGTTGCACTGACTTCACGCGTTCCGCGGGGTCCGGGGTCACCATGTGCCAGGCCTTCGGATCGCCCTCAAGCAGGGCTCGTGCCGTCACCATTTCGGCGACGTAAAGGCCCGCGGGTGCATCGCGTCCCGGGACCGCTGTCTCCAGGAGTTCAGGTGCGATTCGCTCTAGGGGGCGCTCCCCGTACTGCCTGCACAGGCGGCGGAAGACCCCACCCGTCACCCCGGCCATGGGGGCCAAAATGACGGGCGTGTGAACGCGGACCTGGCCTAGCTCCAGCGTCTTTCTTGCCGCTGTCACATCACCTCAAGGCGATCAAGCAACCAGTCACGCACCTCAGTAATCGGGATGCGGACCTGCTCCATTGAGTCGCGCTCGCGAATCGTGACCGCGCCATCCTCAAGCGAGTCGAAGTCGTACGTGATGCAGTAGGGCGTGCCGATCTCGTCCTGCCTGCGGTACCTGCGCCCCACTGCCCCGGCTTCGTCGTACTCAACGTTCCAAAGTTCGCGGAGCTTTGCTGCGAGCTCCTTCGCGGGCTCTGCCAGCTCGGGTTTCTTCGAAAGGGGGAAGACAGCGACCTTTACAGGAGCCAAACGAGGATCCAGCTTCAAAACGATGCGCTTGTCGGTCCCTCCCTTGCTGGTGGGGGCTTCGTCTTCGCTGTAAGCCTCAACCAAGAAAGCCATGAGGGACCGGGTCAGGCCTGCAGAAGGCTCAACCACGTACGGGGTCCAGCGTTCACCGGTCTCTTGGTCAAAGAAGTCTAGCTTTGCGCCTGTCGCCTCCGCATGAACGCCAAGGTCGTAGTCGGTGCGATTCGCAATCCCCTCAAGCTCTCCCCACTTTGACCCCTGGAAACCGAACGTGTACTCGATGTCGATGGTGCTCTTTGAGTAGTGGGAGCGCTTTTCTTCCGGGTGCTCGTAGAGCCGCAGGTGGTCTGGGTCGATCCCTAAGTCGGTGTACCAGCCCAGGCGGTTGTCGATCCAGTACTGATGCCATTCCTCGTCCGTACCAGGCTTCACGAAGAACTCGAGTTCCATTTGTTCAAACTCGCGGGTGCGGAAAATAAAGTTCCCGGGCGTGATCTCATTGCGGAAGGACTTCCCGATTTGAGCGATGCCGAAGGGGACCTTCTTCCGGGCTGAAGTCATCACGTTTAGGTAGTTGACGAAGATTCCCTGCGCGGTTTCAGGGCGCAGGTAGTGGAGTCCGGTCTCATCATCAACTGCACCAAGGAACGTCTTCATGAGTCCGGAGAAGGCCTTCGGCTCAGTCCATTCGTCGCGCGTTCCGCAAATCGGGCAGGCGATCAGGTCCATGGTGACCTCAGACTCTTCTACCCCGTGTTTCTCCGCGTACTGCTCGATCAGCTGGTCTTCGCGGAAACGGTTGTGGCACTTCAAGCATTCGATCAAGGGGTCGGTGAAAGCTGTGAGGTGACCGGAAGTCTCCCAAACCTTCGTCGGCAGAATCACTGAAGAATCGATCCCGACAACGTCGTCGCGGGTGCGGACCATGTGTTTCCACCACTGGCGTTTGATGTTCTCTTTCAGTTCGACGCCCAGCGGCCCGTAGTCCCAAGCGCTACGGGTACCGCCGTAGATCTCGCCTGACGGATACACGAATCCGCGGCGCTTTGCCAGGTTGATAACGGCATCTAACTTACGAACATCAGAACTCACGAAAGCTCCCTAGGTGCTAGCGGCACCGGTTCCAAGTTGGCTGGATTGCCAACTCTGCCGGCAGCCAAAGCACAAGCTTAGCTATACGGGACGGTCCGGGCAGGCACGCGCCCTGCTAAGTGGCGAGGTCTACCCGCCAAAACCCCCTTCTTGACAGTGGTTTGCAATAAGAACAGAATCGGGGGATGAACAGAGCTTCCCCGGTCGTAGCATTTTCGGACCTTGAGGTCGGCTACGGCCGCAACGTCGTCTTGCATGACATCAGTGCAGAGATCACCCGCGGCGAATGCGTTGCACTGACGGGCAACAATGGCTCCGGCAAATCCACGCTGGTCAAAGCGATTATGGGAATCGACCCTTTCCAGCGGGGAACCATCGACGTGCTGGGATACTTCCGGCAGGCCGACGGCGAAACCAGTGGTACTCCACCGTGGATGCGGGTCGGCTATGTTCCACAGCGCCTCACGGCTGTCGGCGGGGTGGACTCCTCGGTCCTCGAGGTGGTGCGTTCAGGCCTGCTCGGTTACAAGCAGCTCTGGCCTCCGCGGGACTGGAGAAAAAGAGTTCTGGCTGCCCTGGACCAGGTGGGACTTGCCCACCGGCAGAAGGAGCCCTTCGGGATCCTTTCGGGCGGGCAGGCCCAGCGAGCGCTCATCGCGCGGGCGATAGTGCGGGAACCTGAGCTGCTTATCCTGGACGAACCCCTTACCGGGCTTGATGCTCACAACCGCGAGCGGCTCGCGGATCTGCTGGCCGACCTGATTGGTCAGGGGACGACAGCCCTAATTGTTCTGCATGAGCTGGGCGAACTGGGCCCGCTCATCACCCGAGAGTTACGCCTTTCAGCCGGACACATCTCACACGACGGGCCCTGCACCCACAGGCACCACCGCGAAGAAGACTCGGTCTGGATCGATACCGACTGTTCCGACGTCAGGCAAGGGGCTTACTTGTGATCGCAATCCTGACCTCCCCCCTATTCCTGCGTTCCCTGATCGCTGCCCTGTTGGTTGGGTTCGCGGCACCTGTCGTTGGCACCTACTTGGTTCACCGCAGGCTCGCCATGCTGGGAGACGGCATCGGTCACGTGGCGCTGACCGGTGTGGCACTCGGCTGGGTCGTTGGTTCCCTCGCAAACCTGGTCCCCGTCGACCAGTTGGCGGTTCCCGGTGCGTTGCTCACCTCGGTCGCGGCTGCGGTGGCGATCGAGCTGGTCCGGCAGTCCGGAAGGACCAGTGCGGATGTGGTTCTGGCCGTCCTGTTTTATGGCGGTATCGCTGCCGGTGTCGTCCTGATTGGTCTTGCTGGTGGCACGTCCACCCAGCTCAACTCTTACCTTTTCGGTTCCCTTGCCACGGTCTCATGGAGTGACCTTGCAATCATTGGGGCGATGGCGGTCATCATTCTGCTTTTTGGGGTGGGTCTTCGCCCAGCCCTGTTCTCTGCAACCTCAGATGAAGACTTCGCCAAGGCCTCGGGCTTGCCCGTTCAAAAGTTGTCCATGCTGATCGCCGTGCTTGCCGCCATCACGGTTGCAGTCGCCATGCGGGTCGTGGGGGCGCTGTTGGTCTCAGCGCTCATGATTGTGCCAGTGGCAACTACGGGTCTGATCTCTAAGTCTTTCCGCGGCACCATGGTCTCAGGCATGGTGCTTGGGGGCGCCCTCTCGGTGATTGGCCTCTGGATCACCTTCTTCGTTGACATCTCCCCGGGTGCAACCATCGTAGTTATGGCTGTCACTGTCTACGCCGCGGTGTTCAGTTTCAAGGTCTTGGATGACAGGTTGCGACCCCGGAGATCAGTGAGTCACTAGTGGCAACGATCCAAAGGATGACGCGGCAACGGCAAGCAGTGCTGGACGTCCTGCAGACCCTGCCGAACTTCAGCTCTGCAGGAGAGGTCCACAAGGCGCTACAGGTTGCGGGGGAGCCCGTAAGCCTTGCGACTGTTTACCGGAACCTGCAGACCCTAACGGAGATGGGCAGGCTCGATTCAGTCCACGCGAGCAACGGAGAGACCCTGTACCGGCTCTGCGAAAGCACTGGGCACCACCACCATGTGGTCTGCGAAGTCTGCTCAAGGGTTGAAGAAATCAACCTTGGGGAGGTTGAGGCTCTTCTGGCCTCTGCTGCCGCCGCGAAGGGCTTCAAGTTGCAGACTCACGAGCTTGAGCTGTTCGGAATCTGCGCGGCCTGCCAAGGCTAAAGCCGCGTCGCCCCTAGTTCCGCTTTGGCCGCTGTCCCTTTTCGCTTTGGCCGCGGGTTGTAGCCCGGATAGTGGCTCTTAGGGCGGATTTCCGGCTACAACTCGCAGCCAAAGCGGGGCGCCGGTCAGCGCACCTGGTCCTTCGCACCGCCGAAACGGCGGTCACGAGTCCCATAGTCGGCCAGGCACTCCCAAAGCTCAGCGCGACCAAAGTCAGGCCAAGCCAGGTCCAGAAAGTCAAGCTCCGCATAGGCCAGTTGCCACAGCAGGAAGTTACTGATGCGAGCCTCTCCCGAAGTTCGAATCAGCAGGTCAACATCCGGGGCGTAGGGCGCGTACAACTTGCTGGCAAGAGCCTTGGGCCCAATCGAAGACGCCTGCCGCTTCCCCGCCTCAACTTCTAACGCCAGTTCGCGCGCAGCGTCAGCAATCTCGGCGCGCCCTCCGTAGTTGACGCAAAGAAGCAATTGCGTTCCCGTATTGTGCTTCGTGATTTCTTCAGCGCGCCGCAACTCTTTAATGACGGACTTCCACAGCCTGGGCTCGCGCCCCACCCAGCGAACTCGTACACCCCATGAATCAAGGCGGTCCGTGTGCTTCCGAATCACCTCACGCGAGTACCCCATCAGGAAGTTCACTTCCTTCGGGGAACGCTTCCAGTTCTCTGTTGAGAACGCGTACATGGACAGGTACTGAACGCCGGCCTCAGCCGCGCCCGCAACCGTATCCATCAGGGCCAGTTCACCGGCCTTGTGCCCCTCGGTTCTAGGGAGCCCGCGAGCGTTTGCCCACCTGCCGTTCCCGTCCATGATGACGGCGACGTGGGAAGGAACCTTGCCCACAGAAGCAGGGTCGAAGCGAACGCTTCCCTCCCCGGGCGCGGCCAGTGGGTCGTACTCGGGGCAACGTGTCGTGGTTTCATCCATTCCGGTCTCCTACGGCAGCAAAGGGAAGGGAGCGAAGCCTTTGCTCCAAGTGCCACTGCGCCCACGCGCCAGACAGGTGGTGCGCCTGGTCCCACAGGGCCTGTGGTGCCGCCAAAGCGCCCTCCCAATCCCCTGCCAATAAGTCGTCCATAAGGCTCGCGACGCCCGGCTGCAACCTCACGGCGTCCGCGGGAGCGCAGCTTGCGCAGAAAGTTCCGCCACCCTCAGCACTAAAAAACGCCAGGCCGGACTCTTCGGAACAAGACACGCAATGGT
>CAYFRQ010000048.1:0-12355 GCA_964345615.1 uncultured Actinomyces sp.
AAGTTCCCCCAGGTCTACCAGGTCAACTGGTTCCGCAAGGACGACGACGGCAAGTTCCTTTGGCCCGGCTACGGGGACAACTCCCGCGTGCTTGACTGGATCGTTCGCCGTGCAGCAGGCGAGGTCGACGCTATTGACGGTGTCACCGGCCGCTACCCCAAGTTTGAGGACTTCAACATCGAGGGACTTGAGGACTTCACTCAGGAAGATTGGGACCAGCTGTACGCCATCGACCCCGAAGCTTGGGAACTCGAAACTGATGACTCAGAGACCTACTTTGAGCAGTTCGGTGACAAGCTCCCCGAGGCGATCAAGGAACAGCTCGCGAAGCTACGCGAGCGTATTGCTGAGGCAAAGAAGGCTGAAGCCTAAGAGCCCTTTGTTCTTAGCTAAAGGCTAACGCCAGCGGGCGGCCATCGGATTGCCGAGGGTCGCCCGCTGTCTCAAATCAACTGCGGATTCGTGACAAGTCTGAGAACTGTGGTCGTGGCGCCGTGCGAGTCGGGGACTGAGATACTAGTCTCGTACGTGAGGCACCCGCTCTGGGCGTCTCGGCGGCTCGCTCGCTGCACCAACCTTGGGCAAGGGCGTTCCGTCGCCGATCGATCCATTCCCAATGTGGAAGTACAAAGGAGAGACACATGAAGGAACAGACCGAAAAGGATCGCCTGGACGAATCCGTAGCCATGAAGAAGTACTGGGAAGAGCTGAAGGCTAACGCCGCAGCGGGTGACGCCGCGGCTGTCGCCAAGCTGGCCCAGATCCGTGAGGATGCTTCCAAGGGCTCCAAGGAAGGCTGGGCGAAGAAGAAGGCTGAAGAGGCCAAGTAGGTTTAGGTTTCTCAGACCTCAGGTCCCTGATCATTATTTGGGGCCAAAGGGTGCGGGCCAGTCCGGAACCGGACTGGCCCGCACTTTCTGTATCCCGGTAGTCTGCGTGGCAAACTAGCCCTGCACACTAAAGAGAAGAGGACTCGTGGACCAAAGTGGTGAAAAGGAAGCTCAGCCCCAAAAACCGCCGCCTCTCACCCAAGAGGAGCTGATGGGGGCCGAGCAGCTTCTCTCACGAGTTGGGAGTCTGTACGAACAGCGGGTTGTGGGACAGGCAGCGCTTAAACGAGCCCTTCTTGCTTCGCTTCTTTCGAAAGGCCACGTCTTAATCGAATCGGTTCCCGGACTCGCAAAGACGACGGCCGCGCAGACGCTTGCGCAGGCCGTTTCTGGTTCCTTTCACCGGATCCAGTGCACGCCGGACCTGATGCCTAACGACATCGTGGGCACTCAGATATTCAACGGGCAGACAAACGAGTTCACGACGGTTTTGGGGCCGGTCCACGCCAACTTTGTGTTACTTGATGAGATCAACCGTTCGTCCGCAAAGACCCAATCCGCGATGCTTGAGGCGATGCAGGAGCAGCAGACAACCATCGGGGGGAAGAACTATGCACTTCCATCCCCATTCATGGTCATGGCGACACAGAACCCCATTGAAGAAGAAGGCACGTACGTGTTGCCGGAAGCGCAGATGGACCGCTTCCTTCTGAAGGTCGTCATAACTTATCCGGAGCGCGAAGAAGAACTACGGGTTCTAGAGATGATTGACTCGGGTGCTTTCGACCAAGAGATCTCCGGTGACCCGATTACTTTGGACGAACTCGGTGAACTCCAAGACTACGCAGCCCGCGTGTACGTGCACCCTGTGGTGAAGGCTTACATTGTCGACATCATTAACACGACCCGAGGTGGGGGTCCGAACCCGATCCCGGGGCTTAGCGAGCACGTTCGCGTGGGCTCATCGCCTCGAGGCGGCATTGCACTTATGAAAGCGGCCCAAGCTAACGCGCTGATCGAGGGACGCAACTACGTGACTCCAGAGGACGTGAAGGCAATGCGGCACCCCGTGCTTCAGCATAGGATCATCCGGTCGTGGGACGCGATAGCCGAACGTGTGAAGGTCACGGGCATTATTGACGCGGTCTTTGACGCTGTTCCCGTTCCCTAGTCTATGGGCAGGGTTAGCGTCCAAGAGTACGGGAAGCTGGTTGAGCTTCCCGTACAGAAGAAGTTGCTCTCGCTGCTGCAAGGCCGTCACGGAGGCACAGGCGCGGGGTCTTCTCATGAGTTTCTAGACATGGCCGAGTACAGGCCGGGAGACGCGATTGCTGACATCGACTGGAAGTCGACCGCTCGCTTCCAGACTCCCATTGTCAAGCGTTTTGAACGAAGCGCTGTTTTGAACGTGATTCTAGCGGTTGACACGGGTGCCAACATGAGCGCGCTTACCGCGGGGGAGCCCAGTGAAGAGAGCAAAGAGGACGTCTCTGCTGAGATTGTCTTAGCCCTTGCGTGGCTGACAGCCTACCGCGGGGATCACTTGGGTTTGGTCGCCGGAAACAAGGAACAGATGGCGACCTTGCCCGCACGTAGTGGCTCAGCCCACGCTCAAACACTAGAGAGGATAGCGACCTCTGGCACCCCCACGGGCGCCCCTGGAGATTTCACTTCGGTCATGCGTCGAGTCGACGCCGTCCGGAGGGGTAGGTCCATGGTGGTTGCGATCACGGACGAAGCGCAGGTCGACGCACTTGACCCCGTCTACCTGAAGCGGATCGCTACGAAGCACGAGCTGATGTTTCTACTAGTAGAAGACACCGAACCAGCTGCAGTTGCCCGGAAAGACCTCATCGACGTCGCTGCGGGCCCGCTGCCTCAGTTCGCCCGCTCCGCGGAAGTCGCAGAGCAGTGGCGACTAAGTCGACGACTCCGCGCGACTCGTGTCACCTCAAAACTTAAGAGTAACGGGGTGGCGTTCGTGAGGGTTCAGAGCAGGGCAGGAGTTCCACGAGCCCTAGTTGAGTTGTTTGGGGGTCCCCGTGCCACCGCTTCGTGATCCCTTAGACCACTCGAACTGGGTTTGGATCCTTGGCCTGGTCCTAGTTCTGACTGGCGTCTTGTGGGTCGTTGGGGTTTGGGTTTCCTACCGTAAGTCTTTGGTCAGGCCGAAGTTCCAACTCTCCTCACTAGACCAGGTGCAGAAAGCTCGCTACATGGCACAGGTGGAAAGTGTCGAACAAGCCTACGGCAAGGGCTCCATCACCGGCAGAGAAGCGCATTTAGCTCTCGCTGCAATCATTCGGGCTTGCGCAAGCGAGCGCACGGGGCGAAACCTTGAGTCTGCCACCGTGGCCGAAGCAGGCGACCTACTGCCAGAGTGGCCGATCCTTCCCGAGGCCCTCGATTGGTGTGCGGCAAGTTCGTTTCCCACTGATGTTGAAAACGCAGAAATAACCAGGGGAGCCCTGCTGGCCCGGACGGTGATCGGGCTTTGAGGTTCCCTTGGTTGCCGCCGTTGGTGCTGATCGCCCTTGTGCTCTTAGCCTTCTTTGTCTACCGCAGGGAGCTTGGGGCGACGCCGAAAGATGTTGGTTGGCTCGCTGGAACCGAAGACATGCGCATGCTCCCCGCGTACCAGAAACAGGTTCGGGCGGGGCGAACAGGTGCCGTACTTTTTGTCTTCTCGGGTGCAATCTTCGCTATCGCGGTTGCCATGGTTGCCGGCGCTCCGGTCGATCGGCACACTGACCACCCAAAGCTCGCGAGTCGGGACATCGTGCTCTGCTTGGATGCATCAGGGTCGATGCTTCCGTACGATGGGCAGATCCTTCGACAGTTTGACCAGATGGTCGGAAAATTCGAAGGCGAACGCATCTCCCTTCACATGTGGTCGGCACAGACTGTCGTCAAGTTCCCCCTCACCGACGACTATGAACTGATCAGTGAGGTGTTGGATGAGGCCGCCGACCTTATCGACTCCGGCTACCTGGGTCCTGAGGGGGACTACGTCTTGGTAACAGAACAACTGCACCAATACCTGGAGGGGGTGGAGAGTCCCGGGTCGGACGCCTCGTCCCTGATAGGGGACGGTCTGGCTACCTGTGTCTTGGGATTCGATCACCTTGACCAAGAGCGTTCTCGCACCGTCATCTTAGCGACGGACAATGAGGCCATGGGGGAGCAGATCTACACCCTGCTGGAGGCCGCGGAGTTCGCAGATGACCAGCAGGTCGAGGTGATTTCCCTAAATCCAGGTGACGGAGGGCCTCTAACGGCCGAGGCCGAGCAGCTGAAGTACGTCACCGAAAGCCTGGGCGGCAGCTTCTATAACTTGAACGATCCAGCATCCGCTGCGGGCATCATCGCGGACATTGAGGCGAAGCAGCTTGCCGACCTTGGGGGCACCCCAATCACCACTGTCACGGACACGCCGCGGGCGGCAATATTGTGGGCTACCTGGGCCCTGGTTATGTTCCTGGCGATAGTAGCGTGGAGAAGGCTATGACACTGAGGCCTTTGATATCGGTGGCAGGCTTAGTGCTCTTAGCCTTGACGCTTCTGGCGTTGGTCCTTTTCGGCTACTTTAGAGCTGACCGGAACTCCGGGTACCCCGGGGCCCCGGTCGCGTGGTTTCGCCGAGCTCTGCTAGCAGCGCTTGTTGTGTTTTCCCTGGCCGGACCGTCGGTGAAGGAGCCAAGCGAACAGAAGAGTTCGAACGTTGAAATCGTGTTCGCAGTTGACCGGACAGGGTCTATGGCTGCCGAGGACGGCCCGGGCGGAGCGCCACGTTTTGATGCGGTAAGGGACGATGTGGAGACGATCGTGAAAGAGACGGGTGGGTCTCGCTACGCTGTCCTCACTTGGGACTCGACTTCCAGGATTGAACTCCCCTTCACCACGGATTCTTCGGCTGTGCTGAGTTTCGCGGAAACCCTTCACCAGGAAGTCACCGCGTACTCGAAAGGCTCATCGCTCGATCGCCCCGTTTCAGAGCTTGTGGACCTGCTTGAGTCCGCTAGGACGCAACGACCGGAGAACATCCGCTACCTTGTGCTTCTCACCGACGGGGAACCTAGCGGAGAAGGGGCGAACCAGCAGGGAGTCTCTGCCTTCGAGTCCGTCCAGCCTCTTATCGACGGGGGAGGCGTTGTTGGCTATGGCACCGAAGACGGTGGGGTTATGCGCATTTATCAACCCGGCCAGGGCTGGGACCCAGAGACCCCTCCGAGTGAGTACATGACGGACCCGTCGGCTGCTCCCGGAGGCCCGGTAAACGACCGCGGTGAGTCCCTGGCCGTTTCTAGAATCGACCTTGCATCCCTGGAGGAGCTTAGCGACGTCTTGGCTATTCCGTTGCTGGTCAACCCCGACGAAGCTCGGGTGAAGAGCTTCGCTAGGGACCTGATGAAGGACGCCAAGGAATTCCCGGGGCGCGCTGGCGAACGTTACACCTATCAGTACGTGCTGTGGGCTCCCGCGCTTGCTATGCTCCCACTGCTGGCCTGGGAAGTCGGGAGTGACGCACGCGCGCTTGCGCGGCTTAGGAAGTCGCGTGCAATCTAGAGCGAATACCAACAGTCCAGCCGCTCCGAAGCAACCCTTTGCTGCGATGGACCTGTCCTCGCTGCCAAGGGGCAGCCGTGACCGTGGGCGCCTGAAGCTACTCAAGCTGACCTTTCCTATCGCTGCTTTCCTGGGGTTGTTGGGCCTGTGGATGATCGGCCAATCCCTGTGGACAAGTGCAGCAAAGACCCAGTTTCTGGAGGGAAAAGAATCGAAAGCCGAGGTCTCTTTTGCACGTCAGATGGTGGTCACGCAACGGTTTCCCGAGCCGTGGCTGGCACAGTACAACCTGGGGACAACGTTGCTCGCGAATGGGGACTTAGACCGGGGAACCGCCCTCTTGGAGCAAGCTTTCGATGGTGTTCCGAAGGCGGAGAGCCGCGATGACGGAGGGATCGAACCGTTCGCTTACGAGTGTTCGGTCCGCATCAACCTGTCGGCAGGGATCGAGATGCAAGGGGACAAGTTCGATGCAGAAGGAGCTACAGACCAGGCTGTAGAGCTCTATCAAGAGGCTCTGGACTGGGTCTCTCCCTGCGAGCTTCAAAGTCCCTCTTCTGGAAGTGATTCCGCTGGTCAGGGCCAGGATGGGGAAGAAGAGGATCAGCAGAACAGCTCGGGTGAGAGCCGCTCAACTCAAGGGAATCAGGCGGGTGATCGGCTACGAGAAAAGCTTCGCCAGAGCGGTTCTGGAAGCTCAGGAGTAGACGGGGACGAGCAGGATAACAGCGGTGAGCAACAGGGTCAAAACGAGTCGGAAGAATCACCTCCATTCGAGGGCGAAACCCCGGAGAAGAAGAAGCGGAGGGAAGAGCTAGAGGAACAGAACCGCCGTCACGACGAGCAACTTCGCGAGCAAGAAGAGTCCTCCGGGTGGGGGAGTGGCGGCGGATGGTGAGCTCAGGCCGGGTTACTCGGTGCCTCCCCACAGGCCCCGGCGGCAACTCACAGCCCCTGTGAGAAAAACTGTGGAAAGGACCTCAGAGATGCGCGGAAAGGGCGATGGAGCTCAGGCGTGGGCTAACTACCAGAAGGCGGGAGAAGCCGAAACCCTCAGCCGCCAAGAGTTGGCACAGGCGGTGCGTTACACGCTGGCCCGATTCGAGCGAGAGCATCCCGGACGGGCCGTTGAGCTACGAGTTGTCCCTTTCGGGGCAGTGTCGGTGCTGCGGGGCGCAAAGCACCGACGGGGGGCGCCGCCGGCGGTGGTTGAAATGGACGCAGCAACCTGGCTGGCGCTCGCGATGGGCTCGCTCACGTGGACGCAGGCAGAAGAGTCCGGAGTGGTTGACGCAAGTGGTGAGCGTTCGAACCTATCGGAGTTCCTGCCAATGACTTAGGCCCCCTTGGCTTTGGCGTCCTTCTCTTCGTCGCGGCTGCGGGCAAAAACCCTGTCGGTGCCACGAACAGCCAGTTGCGTGAGCATCGTTGATACTACGGCAGAGACGGCTGCGAACACCAGGACCTGCGTTAGGCGATCTTGTTCCTCCCCATCTTCTGGAGGTTCTTGTCCTGTGACCAGCTTCCAGCCGGACGTAACCAGCTTGGGCGCAAGAAAACTGGCGGTTGCTGTTGCGGCCAGTGTCGCGAGCTTGGTGGCAAACTTCATCGGTTCCTCCGTGTACCCTGTGGGACCGGCGGCCCCTCTTGCGTTCAACATCCAGGGTAACCTTTTGCCGTGAGGCAAGGGAGACAAGGAAAGCGGATGATGCCGAACTGGCGGGTGATTTTTCCACTTATCGCGACGGTTATCGGCGCGGTGGCATCTGGCTGCACGGCCTCTTTCCCGCCAGGCGGGACGGACCTGTCATGGCCACCCAGGGGCGGCAGGCCGACCCTGCACGTCGTGGTCCCGCAAGACGCGACGCTACCCGCAGATTTCGTGATTGCAACCGAAACCCAGACCGGTGTTCGCATCGTGCAAACCCCGACCTCCCGGGAGATAGTCGACCAGCTCCTGGCCGGGGGAGCAGAGGTGAAGGGCGAGGCTTCGGACCTAGCGGAGCAGGTAGAAGCCGTTATGGGGGTCGACTCTGAGTCTGCCACGACGCTTCCAGAGGGAGCGGCGAAGTACGGCGAAGACGACCTGTGTAGCCTGCTGGACCTTTCCTGGTACTCGGCGAACAACCTTGGTGTCCCAGAGTCCTACGTAGAAGGCTCTCAGGGTATTCACGAGGGATCGGTCTTCCTCACTGCTCGACAGCAGGGCGTAGCAGGTGCTGATAGCCGCTGGGAGCTCCTTCCGGGTGCTTGTTCACCAGTAGGGGTCTACCTGGTCCCCCTGGCCGCGCACCGTACCGATTTGCATGTGCAAGAACGGACCTCCGCGCTCTTGGACTACCTGCTCTCGCCGCAGGGCCAAGAAGCCATCGGCACCCACGGGCTTGCTTTCCCCATCGGTACAAGGGCGGGTCAGAGCGTTGAAGTCATCTCAACATCTGGCCGGGAAATCAAGCTCGAGCGACCGGCTAACTGAGGTAGCTGGTCTTAACCCGGCACTCGTTCCCAATGCGCATCGGCGCGATTCTTCCTGCTTCGCGTAACTCAAGTAGGCGCTTAGTGGTGCGTTCTTGGACTTGCCAAGGGTCGATCGTGTTGAGGTAGATCCTGGTTCCACCTTCGAACCCGGCAAGGGTACTAATGCGCCACTTCAGTAGCATTCGCCAGCGCATGGGCGTCTCTACGGATGGCGGACGATAGTACCATTCCTCGTTCGAGGGAATCTCTGCTCCGGTTGCAGCGTGCGCAGCGTGGAGAATGTCCGACACTCCGCGCAACTTCTCACGTGAGACTTCCCAGGGGTTTTGGGGTTTTCCAAGAGGCCAGACAGCAATGGTTGGGTAGCGGTGACCGAAGCCGGCGAGTGCAATCGCATGCTTGTTCTGGGCGATGATCAGCTTTCTGGTGACGCCAACTTTCAAAATTTGTTCGTATATGTCGGGCCGGACCTGCAACCGGTCCAGCTCGGATTGTGATTGGACCGAGAGCTGGTCGATAGCAACCAGTTGCTTGTGCAGATGATCGAAGGACGCCCCGGCAGGCTTCAACCAGTTTTGGAACGCAGCCACGTAGCGGACGGCGGGATCCAGGTGGAACAGGTCCTCCATAGCACGTACTGTCATGCGCATGTACTGGTAGTGCTCTTCCGGGGTCAAAGTACCGGAACTTGCTAGTTGGTCGGTTGTTTCCGCACCGCTTTCGAAGTGTCGCCTTGCAACGATTAGGTCGTGGCCCCCGGAGAAAAACCCGTTCGCCTGCTGCAAGCGATCTGAGTCGGTCATTTTCCCGAACTCTTCTTCACTCATTCCCGTGGCCAGGGATCGCGCTCGGACAACCGACATGATGTGTTCGTAGCCCGCATCTGACGCCAGATACTGCGCCATTCGGCGGTGCTGGGCCTCAGAGGGGGCATGGCCGTGGTTCAGGTGCCAGTAGTTGTAAGAGACAATCTCAAAAAGGTTCGGGATGCGACGGAACTGGGCAACAGAATCAAAAAGCTGGTCAGCCTGTAGGTTCTGAAGGGTTTTCCAGTGTCCGTCTTCAATGACTCTCCGGGACTTTTCCGGCGGTGTTTCCATGTATCGTGCGTCGCAGAAGGCACAGAATCTCCCCGCGTCATCCCAGTTGATGGGCTTCGGATCGGGCAAAGCGGAAGGCAAAGGACGGTTTCCGCGTCCAGGCACAGTCCAAACCTCCGTGCCGGACAGCATGTTCGTTTGCTTTACCGTGCCGTCTGCCAGTCGCAGGATCGGTTCGTCCAAGTATGGTGACGCGACACTCATGGTCTCAGCCTACCCGGCTGGGGCACCTGTTGTGCCCCAGCGAGGTGTGTCTTGGTTTCCCCTAACCGCGGGCCGCTCGCACGTCCTCTGCCTCCCAGAAGTAGCTTCCAACTGCGGGTACTGTTTCACCGAACAGCTGGCTGACGGTCACTAGGGTGAAGCCGCGTTCAAGGAGACCATCGACGACCTGTTCTGCTGCTGCGACCGTGTCGTCATGGATGTCGTGCATCAACACGATCCCGTCCGGAGTCGCGTCCCAGACGGCCTGGCTTACGACGGATTCAATTCCGGGGTGTTGCCAGTCGTTCGTGTCAACGGTCCAAAGTATCGCGGGCATCCCAGCCGCTACGCGGGTCCGGTCATTCATGTCGCCGTAGGGAGGACGCATGTACTGCACGCTTTGGCCTGTTGCGTTCTCAATCGCCGAGCTTGCGTCATTCACCTGCGACTGGATCTGGGCGTCTTCTAGTGTGGTGAAGGCAGGGTGATTCCAGGAGTGGTTCGCGACTTCGTTTCCTTCGTCTGTAGCGCGCTTCAGGATTTCTTCATTCCCAGCTATGTTTTCCCCCAGCACGAAGAAGGTTGCGGCCGCGTGGTCCCTGCTGCCGAAGGCGTCAAGGACGGTTGGGGTGAGGTACGAGGGACCGTCGTCGTAGGTCACGGCGACGCAGGGCACCAGGTCACAGTCCACGTATTCCTGGCCCGAGGGCAGGGCGCCGGGCCCCGACCATTCCAACTTTTGTTCCTTTGCACTGGAGATCGCACTCCCCAGGGGCGTCAGGAGCTCTTCGGCCCGCTCAGCTGGGATCACCAGGGTTTCGGCCTTCGGCTGATAGTTGGGGTTGCCTGCGGCGAGCACCGACAGAAAGTCTCCTGCCACCGTCACGTAGATGTCCCCGTTATCTTTGAAGCCAACGTTGTACAGCGATGAGTGCAGGTCGGCTAGGGTCTCTGTCGACGGGGGGACCTGTTCATCGCCACTCATGGGGACGGGGAGTTTTAGTCCTGAGTAAAGAGCGTCTAAGAGCGCCGGCATGGCCGCCTCGGCGAACAGTTCTTTACCTGCGCTGACCTCACCGGTTTCGGTGTCCGTGTAGAGGACCTCAACGTAGTCTGAGACGACATCGCTCGCGTTTCCGCGGACGAACCTGACTCGCTCACCGAATGTTGTTCCCGCAGCCAAGATGGGTTCGCAGGTGATGGTCAGCTGGGTTTGTGAGTCGAGCGGAAGAGAAAGCGTTGGGTCGTCCAAGATCTCTCGGGCCGAGCGTGCCGTCGAGCCTGCTACGCATCCACGATTCAGAAGGTCGGCCGACCGATCGTGAGCTTCGGGTAGGTACGCGGCGTCGCGACTAGCCGCCTGACTGTCTAGCTGCTCTGAGATCAAAGATGCGAGAACAGGGTTGAACGCCTGCTGTCCCGGGAGGTAAGACCACCTGGCCTCCGATCCCGTAGAGGACACCGCCAGCTGCCCGGTCAAGCCGGGAACTTCAACGTCTGTGGGGTATTCGAATGCCTCGCCGACAGTGATTTTGGCAGGTTCTTTTGGTTTTGATCCGGAGCTGCTTTGCGGGCTCCCCTGATTCGAAGAACATCCCGCAAGCGCCAGTGCGATGATCCCGAGGCCTGCTGCGAATGCAGTTGCCCCGCGTTTTCGTACGTGTCCCACTTTGTTCCTAACCGCCGGCTCGCCTGAGTGCCTACACTCGGTCAGGTTAGCCACGAACCGGCGAGTCTCCAACAGTAAACGCCATGATGTGCCGCATTTAGCTACAGTTTCGGGTCAAGGAAGCGGTTCGAAGGGAGCCAGACGCTCCATCGTGTCGGGATGCATACCTGTCCGCCCAGCTTCGCCTTCCGCTAACGAAGAGATGGCTTCCATCTGAGAGGGCGATAGGTTGAAATCAAAGACGTCCAGATTCTCCACCTGACCCCTGTGAGTCGAAGACTTAGGGAACAGGACGTCACCGCGCTGCAGGCCCCAGCGCAAAGCTACTTGAGCGGCGCTCTTCCCATGCTTTGCCCCAATGGCTGCGAGCACTGGGTCGCTTGCCGCGCGCCCTCTGCCGAGGGGTGACCAGGCTTCAGTGATAATCCCGTGGTCTTGGTTGAACGTGTGCAGTGCATCGTTTGGGAAGTATGGGTGGGACTCAATCTGGTTCACCATGGGCCGGATGTTCGCAGCTCGCATGACAGGCTCCAGGTGGTGGGGCTCGAAGTTCGAAACACCGATCGAGCGGGCCAGCCCCTGTTCATAGAAGTCCTCCATGACTCGCCAGGTGGCCCCCAGGTCTCCGTCGTAGTACATGGGAAGAGGCCAGTGGATCAGGAAAAGATCCACGTGATCGGTCCCCAGCTCGTTCAGGGTCCGTTCAAGAGAGCGCTTGGCAGCGTCGGGATTGTGGTTGGGGTTGTCTAGTTTCGAGGTCAGGAACAGCTGGTTTCGAGGCACACCGGAGCTAGCGATGGCCCGTCCCACCTGGGATTCGTTCTGATACATCTGCGCGCCGTCAAGATGGCGGTAACCCACTTCCAACGCACTCTCAACAATTTCCTGAGCACGGTCGCCCAACTTGTACGTTCCAAAGCCCAGTTGAGGGATCTGAACCCCGTTCATCATGACAAGATTCGGTACCTGAACCAACTGCACTCCTTTCCACGGCCTCTACTGCCCAGGTCCTGCGAACTGGGCCTGGTAGAGGCGGTTGTAAACTCCTTCGGCGGCAAGCAACTGGTCGTGCGTGCCCTTTTCAACGACGTCCCCGTCTTCCATTACTAGGATCATGTCCGCATCCCTGATTGTTGAGAGGCGGTGCGCAATCACGAAAGCGGTGCGTCCCTTCCGAAGCTCATCCATTGCTTCTTGAACAACAACTTCTGTGCGAGTGTCGACGGACGAGGTGGCTTCGTCGAGCACCAGCATTTCGGGGTTCGCAATGAAAGCCCGTGCAATCGTGAGCAGTTGGCGTTCACCGACTGAGAGTGAGTCGTCTTCGTCCGAAACCATCGTTTCGTATCCGTCAGGGAGCTGCCGTATCAGGCGGTCCACCGATGTTTCTTGAGCGGCCCGTACGACTTGCTCCGGGGTTGCACCTTTCAGGCCAAAGGCGATGTTCTGTTCAATGGTCCCGTCGAACAGCCAAGTGTCCTGCAGAACCATGCCGATGTGCCTTCGAA
>CAYFRQ010000049.1:0-12081 GCA_964345615.1 uncultured Actinomyces sp.
GAGGTAAAGGCGGTCTGGTGCCGACACTTCGTCGGGCACGGTGGCGACTACTACTTCAAGGACTGGCACGCCGACCGATCGAAATCTGTCGGACTGCTCCTCCAAAAGGGCGCCCACGACATCGACGTCATTCATTGGCTTGCTGGGCAGTACACGGAGAAGGTGCAGGCCATTGGCTCTCTCAGCGTCTATGGCGACATTGATGATCGTCGCGACCGCACAGGAGAGCGAATGATGGACTGGTTCAGCCTCGACAACTGGCCCCCAACAGCCCTGAAAGGGCTGAATCCAATTGTTGACGTGGAAGACATCTCACAGCTCAACATGGTCCTTGGGGGCGGTGTCCTAGCCAGCTACGAACAGTGCCATTTCACACCCGACTACTGGCGCAACTACACCGTCATCGGAACCAAAGGGCGGCTCGAAAACTTTGGTGACGAAGCCGGGGCCAAGGTTGGGGTTTGGAACCGGCGCCACGGTGGTTACAGCGAACCCGATGAAGTCCACCTGGTCCCAGAGGCAACCGGTGGTCATGGTGGAGCGGACAGTGCCATGGTTCAGGAGTTCCTGCGCTTCGTCCGCGATGGCGGTCCAACCAGCACCTCACCAGTCGCGGCACGGAACTCCGTCGCAACGGGGCTCGCCGCGACGGCGTCTCTGCGGGGCGATGGCTGTCTGCTACCAGTGCCGCCACTGTCGGCCGAGCTTCAGTCTTATTTCGGCCGGAACCAGGTGCGTTAACAGAACGTGATGACAGGCAGAGTATTTTTGGATGGGCGCCAGGAACGCGCTCTGAAGTGGCTATCTGTCGGCCTCATCTCCCTGGTCGCTTTTGAAACCCTTGCTGTCGCGACCGCAATGCCGACCGTGGTGAGAGCGCTTGACGGCTCAAACCTTTACGCTCTGGCCATGGGCATCCCAATGGCCATCCAGCTGATCGCGACTGCCCTGGCGGGCCCCTGGTCGGACCATAAGAGCCCCCGATCTTGCCTGTACACCGGCGTGGTTCTGTTCGTCGTTGGTCTTTCGATCTGCACCTTCGCACCCGCTATGAACGTTTTCGTGGTCGGGCGCGCAATACAGGGCTTTGGAGGGGGCCTTGTGGTGGTCCCCTTGTACACGCTGATTGGCCGCCATGTTCACCCGAAGCATCAACCCCCTTTCTTTGCGGCCTTCGCGGCGGCCTGGGTTCTTCCAGCAATGGTGGGTCCAGCACTTGCAGGACTTGTCGTCGAGTACGGCAGTTGGAGGTGGGTTTTTGGTTTCGTGCCCGCAGTTGCGTTGGTTGCGTTCCCGGTCCTGCTGAAAGTGGTGAACGGGCTCCCTGCCACGCAGGCGACACCTGCAGAAGGGCGAGTAAAACGTAGGGTTCTGTTCGCTGCTGGCGCTGGCGCATCCGTAGCCGCGCTTCAGGTTTTGTCCGGAACGGAAGAGGGCTCGTTTTCGCCAGCCATCTTGGGGGCTATTGCAGCCGCAGCGACCCTTGCTTTCCTGTTTGTTCGCCCGCTACTCCCCACGGGAGTGTTCGCCGCGCGCCGCGGCCTGGCATCTACCGTCTTGCTCAGGATCATGGCAAATGGAACATTCGCGGGGGTCGAGGTCTTCCTGCCGCTGCTGCTTCAGCTGGTGCACGGTTGGTCTCCCGTCGCTGCGGGCTTCGTACTGACAGTGAGCTCGGCGACATGGGCAATCGGCTCCGCGATAGCCAGCCGGGTAACAACCCCGGCTAAAACACGAAGCATCACACTGCTCGGCGCAGCCATCCAGCTAACGGGAACCGCTTTGACGTTCGCAGGTGTCTTTTCGGGCGTCTCGGGCATCGTGGTCATAGTCGGTTGGGCGACCACTGGCCTAGGAATCGGATTGGTGTTCCCAACGACCACCGTCCACGCCCTTGCAATGACGCCAACTTCCGCCAAGGGCAAAACCTCATCCTCCCTGCAGATCGCGGACACACTTGGCGCAGCCTTCTGCGTTGCGGCGGGGGGCATCGCCTATGCGCTGGCGATGCCTAACCTGACCGCGGCTTTCGGCTCCGTTATCGCACTGATGGTCACGATCTTGGTTGTCGCACTCCCGGTCGCTAGGCGAATCTCTCCGCTCTCTGGCTCACCAGAAGAGTCTGTTCTGACTGAAAACGAATCCCTCTAGACCTAAACAATGCTGAAGCGTCAGCCCGTGTAGCCTTGGATGCCATGGCTGCTAAGAAAGTTGGGTTCGACCGAGACAAGTACGTGGCTTTGCAAACCGAAAGCATCGAAGCTCGACGCGCGCAGTTCGGGGGGAAGCTCTACCTAGAGTTCGGCGGCAAACTTTTCGACGACATGCACGCCTCCAGGGTTCTTCCTGGGTTTCTGCCCGACAACAAGATCCTGATGCTTGAGTCCCTGAAGGACGAATGCGAAATAGTCGTCGTCATTTCAGCTCGCGACCTCGGTAGCAGCAAGGTCCGCGGTGATTTGGGGATCTCCTATGACGTCGATGCCCTGCGTCTGATCGATGAGTTCCGCGCTCGGGGCCTCCTGGTCAACTCGGTTGTGATTACACAGATCACGGACGAGGACCACGCAGCGGAAGAACTTCGAAGGAAACTTCAGCGCCTCGGCCTGAAGGTGTACCGCCACTATGCAATCGCCGGGTATCCGCACGACGTGCCCCACATAGTTGGCAAAAACGGCTACGGCCGCAACGAGTACATTGAAACGACACGTGACCTGGTGGTCGTGACCGCGCCTGGTCCCGGGAGCGGAAAGATGGCAACGTGCCTGTCCCAGATTTACCACGACTACCAGCGCGGAACAGCGTCCGGTTACGCGAAGTTTGAGACATTCCCCATTTGGAACCTTCCCCTGTCCCACCCCGTCAACGTTGCGTACGAGGCGGCGACTGCAGACCTCGACGACGTGAACATGATCGACCCGTTCCACCTGGCGGCCTACGGTGAGCAAGCGGTCAACTACAACCGGGACGTGGAGATATTTCCCGTGCTCAACGCCTTGTTTGAGCAGATCTCCGGCGCTTCGCCCTACAGGTCCCCAACGGACATGGGCGTCAACATGGCGGGCCTGTGCATCTGCGACGACCAGGTCTGCCGAGATGCGTCAAAGCAAGAGGTGATCAGGCGTTATCTTCGCGCCAGGGTTCACGAAGTGGCGTCGCAAGAGGAGAGCACAGTTTCGGACCGGATCGGGCTGCTAATGGGGCAAATGGGCATCACTGTCCATGACCGCCCAGTTGTCGACCCCGCTCTAGCCCTGCAGAAGAAGACCGGCGGACCCGCGGCTGCGATCGAGCTTCCGGACGGCTCTATCGTCTGCGGGAAAACGTCTGCGTTGCTTGGCAGCAGTTCGGCGATGCTTCTGAACGCCTTGAAGCAACTGGCAGGAATCGATAAAGAAGTGGATCTTCTGGCCGCCGAAACCATCCGGCCTATACAGGACCTGAAGACGGGCCACCTTGGAAGCCGAAACCCTAGGCTTCACACTGACGAGGTCCTGATTGCGCTCGCTGTCGCTGCAACTAGTGACCCAAGCGCAAAAGCGGCAATGGACCAGCTACAGAAGCTGCGCGGCCTTGACGTTCACACGACTGTGATTTTAGGGAACGTGGACGAGGGCATTTTTCGAAGCCTGGGAGTCCAAGTCACGTCGGAAGCGGTCTACCAGACTAAGAAACTGTATAGAAGACGTTAGGGCGTTAGAAGGCCTCACCTGCCGCGCGCGCAACGGGGATCCCGGACCTATACGTTTCCATGAACTCGTTGAACCCTTCAACAGCCTTGGGGCGAGGGCTGGCCGCCTTGTCGTCTGCGGATGCAAAGACCTGAGTGTCCAAGAACTCGGGAAGGTCTTCCTTCAGGCCCCCTTCAACCAGTGCGCGGTAGAGGGCTAGAAGAGCGATCCCCCACGCGCCGCCCTCACTAGCGGTCTCAGAGACAGCAACAGGGACGTTCAGCGCGTCAGCCATGACCTGCTGTCCGACCACCGGGGTCTTGAACAGGCCTCCGTGAGCGTTCAGCTGGTCTACTTGCACGCCCTCGTCCTCAACAAGAACATCCATGCCTTCACGGAGCACCCCGAAGATGGACATGAGCTGGGTCCGCATGAAGTTGTCGAGGGTGATCTTAGAGTCCGGTTGGCGCAGGAACAGCGGGCGCCCCGAATCAAGACCCAGGACGGGCTCCCCTGAAAGGAAGTTGTAGGCAAGTAGCCCGCCACCGTCTTCTGCCCCCTTGAATGCGGACTCGTACAGCAGGTCGTAGATCTTAGGTTTGGGTAGATCGATGCCTGCGGCCGCGGCGAAGTCAGAAAATACGCCCACCCATTGGTCCCATTCCGACGTGCCGTTATTCGAGTGGACCATCGCCACTGGCGCGCCGGTAGGTGTGGTGACTAGGTCAAGTTCTGGGTGTAGCCGCTTCAGAGCTTCTTCCAGGACGACCATCGCAAAGATCGACGTTCCCGCCGACACGTTTCCCGTCCTGGGGGCAACAGCGTTTGTGGCGACCATTCCTGTGCCCGCATCCCCCTCGGGAGGCGCCATGGGGGAACCCGCCTGGAGAGTTCCTGTCGGGTCCAGCAGTTTCGCGCCCGCCTCGGTTAGCGAGCCTGCATCCGAACCCGCGACCAGCACTTCGGGGAACACTGTGGTGAGCGGCTTCGTGAAGCCGGCCTGTGCGAGCAGATCCTGCAGTATCTGCAGTCGCTCCTGGTCGTAGTCAGCAGTTTCGGAATCGATTGGGAACACACCTGAGGCATCCCCTACTCCAAGCACCGAACGCCCGGAGAGCTTTTCGTGGACGTACCCCGCCAGGGTGTTTATGTGGTCCAGGTTTGCCAGGTGCTCTTCTCCATCGATCGCCGCCTGGTACAGGTGCGCACTACTCCAGCGGTGGGGCAGGTTGAAGTTCAGCTTCGGTGACAGCTCGATAACGGCCTGGTCCGTGTTGGTGTTGCGCCAGGTCCGGAACGGCACCAGAAGATCGCCCTTCGCGTCAAGAGCCAGGTATCCGTGCATCATGGCTGAGAACCCCAGACCCGCGACGCGCCTAAGCTCGACGCCGTATTTCTTCTGGACGTCCTTTACTAAGTCCGCGTAGGCATCCTGGATGCCTCCCCAAATCGCGTCCTCGGAGTAGGTCCAGAGGCCGTCTTCCAACTGGTTTTCCCAGTCGTGAGCACCCGACGCCAACACTGAAGCGTCCGGGGCGATTAGCACGGCTTTGATGCGAGTTGAGCCGAGCTCTATGCCAAGCACCGCTTCGCCGTCTTCGATAATTGCGCTGGGCGAGTCCGCTTTGCCTTTTTTGTCACCGCTTGTCATGGTCGGTCCGTTCTGCTCTGAAGGTCACCTACGTGTTAGCGCTAACTATAATCGCGAATGAGTGTTTTGTCTCCCTTTCTTGTCGAAAGGGGAAATGTGCGTCACATCGCGGGCGGTTTTCGGGTTTTTCGATCAACAGAGGGGAGACTTAGAGCATGCCCGCGCAGAAACCCAACCGCCCTCCAGCAATGACGGACGTTGCTGCCCTGGCAGGAGTCTCGCACCAGACCGTCTCACGTGTGCTCAACAAGAAAGACGATGTTCGCCCCGAGACACGCAAGCGCGTGCTTGCCGCGATCGACGAGCTGGGCTACCGCCGAAACGAAACTGCGCGCGCCCTGGCCACCAGAAGGTCCAACATCATTGGTCTGATCACGACGGCTCACGTCAACTACGGTCCGGCGCAAACCCTGTTTGGAGTGGAGCTAGCCGCTCGTGATGGCGGCTACTTCGTCGCGGTCGCAGCCCTGGACGAGTTCACCGAAGAAGGTCTCTCCGAAGCCTTGGACATGCTCCTGGGTCTTGGTGTTGCCGGCATTGTCGTGATCGCGCCGGTTCAGGAGGTAGCTGCAGGTCTTGGGCGAGTCAGCCTGAATGTGCCCATCGTGGTGGTTTCTTCCGCCTGGACTCCCGGTGATTCCAAGATAACTCGCGTTGGAATCGACCAGCATCAAGGCGCCACGCTGGCGGTTGACCACCTGATCAAGTCGGGGGCCAAAACCATCGCGCACATCGCCGGACCCAAGAACTGGTTTGACGCTACGGAGCGCCAGCGCGGTTGGGAAAGCGCACTAGAAAACAGTAGCGCCGAACGCGGCGTTCTTCTTCGCGGCGACTGGACGGCAGACTCAGGGTATGCCCTTGCGAAAGAAATCATGGCCGGGGAGTTGCCGGACGCAATCTTCGTATCGAATGACCAGATGGCTCTAGGCGCCCTCTACGCCCTGAAAGAAGGCGGGGTCGCGGTACCTGAAAAAGTCCGCGTTGTCGGATTCGATAACGAACCCGGCACAGCCTTCTTCTCCCCTCCCCTGACAACGGTGCAGCAGGACTTCGATGCCGTCGGACGCGAAGCGATCAAGACTGTCGCCGCACTGGTCGACGGCCACACTGTCCGTGACCGTCAGACGACCCCGGAACTCATCGTTCGGGAGTCCGCCTAACTCCAAGATAGTGAGACACCTCTCACTAAGAGGTCAGTCCGATACTAAAACGCAACACAAAGGCCCAGCCGAACCTCCAATGTGAACGCTAATATAGAAGGTAGAGTTAGCGCTAACCCCCTAGGGGCGCGAACTCAAAACTACCGGGCCGACTGAGGTTCGGCAGACTCTCAGGAAGGAGCAATAGATGCGTAAGAGCATTCGTAACGGGCTCATTGCGAGCTTGGCCGGGGCCTCGATGGTCCTTCTCTCCGCATGTGGCGGGGGAACGGCTGACACAACCAAAGACGAGGCCGCTGAAGAAAAGGGCGAAGAAGTAACCGAAGAAGCCGGTGACTGCCCCACCGATCTTTCCGACATCACGGTTGGTTTCGTTGCCGTTGGACCCGAAGGTGGATGGCGCGACGCTAACGAGAACAACGTCCAGGACGCGTTCAAGGAAGCCGGAGCCGAAGTCAAGTACGCGGGAACCGCGGACAACGACCAGGCGAACCAACTCCAGGCCTTCTCCTCGTTCGTTGACGAGGGCGTGGACGTGATTCTGCTTTCTGCCACCGAAGCCACAGGTTGGGAGACCGCCCTTGGTGACGCGCAGGCCGCTGACATCCCCGTCGTCCTGATCGACCGCATGATCGACCCCGATGAGCCGGACCTTTACGTCCAGCGCTTGGCCCCGAACAACGAAGAGGTCGCAGCGAACGCTGCCAAGTGGGCAAACGAAGAGTTCCCTGAAGGCGCCAACTACGTTGTGCTTGAGGGCCCCGCCGGCGTCTCCGTTGTGAACGAACGCAACAATGGCTGGGATGAGAACATTGATGACAACTTCACCAAGCTTGAAGCCCAGACCGCCAACTGGTCGACTGCCGAAGGAAAGACAGTCTTCTCTTCCATGCTGAAGTCCCACAACAACGACATTCAGCTGGTCTTCGCTCAGAACGACGAAATGGGACTGGGCGCTATCCAGGCTGTTGAAGAAGCTGGTCTGAAGCCGGGTGAAGACGTCAAGATCATCACCATTGACGGCACCAAGCCCGCTCTTGAAGCCCTGGCCGAAGGCAAGCTCAACCTGGTTGCTGAGTACAACCCCCTGTTCGGTGCAGACGCAGTTCAGACTGTGATCGACACCCTGTGTGGCAAGGAAGTTGAGAAGAACTACATCGTCCAGAGCGCACTGTTCGACAGCCCCGAGGCTGCGAAGGCTGCACTGGATGCCGGTCGCGACTTCTAAGTCCTAGACTCAACCGTCTAAGCGGTGTTGGCCCGGGCCCTATCCCGGGCCAACACCAACGGCCTACGGGCCACCACAACCTCCACGTAGCAAAGACGCACGGCCGGGAGAGCCCGGCTCAAAACGAGAGACCATGACTGAGCCACAACCGATCATCGAGATGGAAAATATCTCGGTTGAGTTTCCGGGCGTAAAGGCCCTCCAAAACGTAGATTTCAATCTGCGGCCAGGCGAAGTTCACGCTCTGATGGGTGAGAACGGCGCTGGTAAATCAACCCTAATCAAGGCGCTGACTGGCGTTAACAAGCTGGCGTCCGGCCAAATCTACATGCGCGGCAAAGAAGTCCACTTTGACGGCACAGCGCAGGCCCAAGCGGCAGGGATCGCAACCGTTTACCAAGAAGTCAACCTATTGCCGAACCTGAGCATTGGCGAAAACGTCATGCTGGGTCACGAAGCCCGCGGCTTGTTCGGCATCGATTGGAAGAAATCCAACGCCCTGGCCAGTCAGGCACTTGCTCGACTGGACTTGAAACACCTTGACCCCAAGGCCCCCCTTTCCTCGATCCCCATTGCACTGCAACAACTGGTGGCAATCTCAAGGGCAATGATCTTGGACTCCCAAGTTCTGATCCTGGACGAACCGACCTCGAGCCTCGATGACAACGAAGTCGCGGGGCTTTTCAAGGTGATTCGCAACCTGAGGGATCAGGGTGTTGCCATCCTGTTCGTCTCTCACTTCCTTGACCAGGTTTACGAGATCTCTGACCGCATGACCGTTCTTCGTAACGGCCGCCTGGTCGGTGAGTACCTAACGAAGGACCTGCCCCGCGTCGAACTGATCTCGAAGATGATCGGTAAAGACATGAAGGAGTTGCGGGCCTCCGAAACACGGCACGTGGACACGGAGAAACTAGACAGGGGAACTCCCCGGCTTAAGGTCCTTGGTATTGGGCAGAAGGGCACGCTCCAAGCCACGGACCTGGACCTATATGAAGGCGACATCGTAGGGTTTGCCGGACTGCTGGGGTCAGGCCGTACCGAGCTTGCAAAGCTCATCTACGGCGCTGACAAGCCGACAGAAGGCACCATCGAACTCGATGGGAAACCTGTAAAACTCACCACTCCGGCAGCTTCGTTGAAACAGAAGGTTGCCTACTCAACCGAGAACCGTCGTGACGAAGGCATCGTTGGGGACCTCACCGTTCGCGAGAACATAATCCTGGCGCTACAGGCCATTCGTGGCTGGTCACGCCCAATCCCCCGCAAAGAGCAAGATGCTATCTGCAAGAGATACATCGAGACACTCAACATTCGGCCGCCCGACCCCGAACGCATGGTGAAAAACCTTTCGGGCGGAAACCAGCAAAAGGTCCTGGTGGCGCGCTGGCTTGCTACAGACCCTGAAGTGCTGATGCTTGACGAACCTACGCGCGGCATCGACATCGGTGCCAAAGCCGAAATCATGGACATCATTCAGTCTCTTGCGAACGACGGGATGTCCATCGTCTTCATTTCTTCCGAACTTGAAGAGGTGGTGCGCCTCAGCAACCGCATCCTGGTCCTGAAAGACCGCGCACCACTTGAACAGATTGAAAACACCGAGGACGTCTCGGTTGAAAGCATCGTCAACATTATTGCCGGAGGGGGTGACGCAGCGTGAAATCACTACTGAAGAACCAGCTGTTCTGGGCCGGGTTGGTCCTTATCGCCCTGATCGTTGTCGTCCTGTTAAACAACCAGTCCGCGTCGATCGGGTACTCGAACGGACACCTGACAGGACCCATCATTGACCTGTTCATCTTCGTCCCGCCGATCCTGATGATCTCGCTCGGGATGACACTTGTCATCGCAACCAGCGGCATCGACCTTTCGGTTGGGTCGGTCATGGCCGTTGCAGGTGCAGTCGCCATGCAGTTCCTGGTGAACTCCCCGAACGCAAACTCGGTCGGTGCCGCCGTTGGCGCGACTGCCCTAGCCCTAGGCGTTGGTCTAGCCATCGGAATGTTCTCAGGCTTCTTGGTCTCGGTGATCAAACTCCAGCCGTTCATCACCACGCTGATCATGATGCTCGCGGGGCGCGGCCTTGCAAACATGATCACCGGAGGCAAAAACGCTGCGGGGAACTCAAACACTTTCAACTGGATCTCTCAAGGCAGGTTGTTCGGCTTCCCAGTTGGATTCCTGATCGCCCTGGTGATCCTGCTTGTAATAGTGCTTCTGGTACGCAAGACCGCCTTGGGCATGTCCATCGAGGCCGTGGGAATCAACCCCAGGGCAGCCGAGATGGCAGGCATTCGGTCGGGGCGCATCCTCTTCATGGTCTACGCGCTTTCCGGGCTCCTTGCAGCAGCTGGAGGGATCTTCGCCGTGGCTTACATCGGAACGGTTGAGGTCTCCTCTTCCGGTACCGGCTCGGGAATGGAAATGGACGCGATCCTTGCGGTCGTGATTGGGGGAACGTCGCTTGCAGGCGGCAAGTTCAACCTCGCTGGAACCACACTGGGAGCGTTCATCATTACTGCACTGAACCAGGTTGTCGTCTATCTCGGCGTGTCCTCAGCAGCAGTCCCCGCGTTCAAGGCGGCTGTCATCATCTTTATCAGCGTCCTTCAATCAGACCGGATTGTCGGCTGGTTCTCTAGCTTCGATAGCGGAAAGAAGCGACTAGAGAAACCAAGCGGACCCGCGAGCCCGACGGAGGCAGCAGCATGAGCAAGGTTTCCACCAATCCCAAAGCCTCCAAGAAGGCAAAAGCCCACCTCCCCATCTCTCGCACTACCTACCCCACAATCGCGGCTGTCGTATTGCTGATCGTGTTGCTCATCGCCGGGCAGATCATGTACGGGAAAATCTTTGCCTGGAGCACCCTGTCAAGTCTGCTGCAGAACAACGCGTACCTAGCGATCCTGGCGGTTGGAATGACGTTCACGATTCTGACGGGCGGCATCGACCTGTCAGTGGGAGCGGTCGTAGCATTCGCCAGCGTCTCGGGTGTGATGATGCTACAAGCAGGCCTCCCCTGGCCCATCGCGGCCGTAATGATCGTCCTTATCGGAACCGCATTCGGCCTTCTCTCTGGGACGCTCATTCGCTACTTCAACGTCCAGCCATTCATCGCGACGCTGTCCACGATGTTCCTGGCGCGAGGGCTTGCCTCAATCCTTTCAACGGAACCGGTTCGCATTCCCAAAGAATCTCCAATACTTGCCCTGTCGAAGCGCATCACCCTAATTGACGGGGGTAAGGGACAGATCCTCAACGTTTCAATCAACATCCTGATCGCTTTTGCAGTCATCATCGTCGCGTACTTCCTGCTACACAACACCCGCTTCGGTCGCACCGTGTACGGCCTTGGTGGCTCAGAGCAATCTGCCGAACTGATGGGGCTACCCGCGGAGCGAACCAAGGTCCTGATCTACGTAATCTCTGGAACCTGCGCCGGGCTTGCTGGGCTGGTCTACACAACCACGGTTGGTAACGCTCAGAACATCACCGGGATTGGCTGGGAGCTGGACGCCATCGCGGCTGTCATCATCGGCGGGACCCTGCTGACGGGCGGTGCGGGTTACGTGCTTGGCTCGGTGACGGGCGTGTTCGTGCTTGGAGTGCTGAAGCTACTGATCACCCGCGACGGCGGCGTTCCGGCGGCCGCAACGACGATCATCACGGGAGCGATCCTGCTGATCTTCGTGCTACTGCAGCGCGTTATTGTCCTGCGTGGCGGGGAAGGCGGAGCAGAAGCCGCAGCTACCGAAATCGAAAAAGAGCAAGAAAAGAACCCCGCCCTAACCTAAGAATGGGCGTCTACCAGCAAGGAGAAACAATGGTGTTCGCAGACGAGTCCACCAAGTCGTGGTCGCCAGCAATGAAAAAGGCGGTCCGTGACACGCAAGAGTTGGTGCGGGACCTGCACGGAGAACTAACCAAATGGGGCCTGGTCGTCTGGACTGCGGGAAACGTCTCGCAGAAGGTCAAGGGACTAGATGGCGCCGAAGACGTGATGGTCATCAAGGCTTCAGGGGTTCCGTACGACCAGCTTACGGCGGATGACATGGTCGTCTGCGACCTGGATGGGAACCTCTTGATCGGAGACCGTTCCCCCAGCTCCGACACCGCCGCCCACGCCTACGTCTACCGCCACATGCCTGAGGTGGGTGGGGTGACGCACACGCACTCCACGTATGCCACGGCATATGCCGCCGTGGGGCAGGACATCCCCTGCAACATCACCATGATGGCCGACGAGTTTGGCGGTCCCGTCCCCGTCGGCCCGTTCGCACTGATCGGCGATGACTCAATCGGGCAAGGAATCGTGGAAACGCTCAAAGACTCGCGTAGCCCCGCCGTTCTGATGCAGAACCACGG
>CAYFRQ010000050.1:0-12071 GCA_964345615.1 uncultured Actinomyces sp.
CCGCGAGCGGCATCGACCCCGAGTTGATCCCGTACCTGCTGGCGGCCGAGGAAGAGGATGAAGAGCCAGGCACCGAGACCCAGGAACTCGAGGACGCGGAAGACGCCGACCTTGAGGCGCTACGCGCCATAGTCCGCGATACCCTTCTGGCTGGCGCAGACCCGGAGCTGATCGCTTCAATCATGGGCGATGAGGGCGCCGAGGAGATCCCGGAGGACCCCGAAGCAGAGCAGAAAGCTCTTCTTGATGAGGCTGAGGCTGAAGCTGAACTGGGCGTGGTCTACTCCGAGCTGGCAACTCGAACCAACGAGCACCAGTTTGACCCCAGCCTGAAGCGTGTCCAGGAGGTTCTCTACATTCTGGGGGACCCGCAGGACGCCTACCCGATTATTCACGTCGCCGGCACGAATGGGAAAACCTCCACGACCCGGTTGGCGAGTGCTTTGCTGAGCGGGTTTGGCCTGCGGAGCGGGACCTTTACGTCCCCCCACCTGCAAAGCGTTCGCGAACGCATCCAGGTGAACGGAGAGCCCTTGTCCGCCAAAGAGTTCCTGGCCGCCTGGAGGGATGTGGAACCGTACATCCAGCTGGTTGACCAGAAAGCCGCAGAGGCCGGCGGGCAACAGGTGTCTTACTTTGAGGCACTCACCATCACTGCGCTTGCAGCTTTCGCTGACATCCCCGTCGATGTTGCCGTGATCGAAACCGGTCTGGGCGGGCGCTGGGACGCGACCAACGTGGCGCCATCCGGCGTGCAGGTCATCACGCCAATCTCGCTTGAGCACCAGAACTACCTGGGGGATTCCCTTGAAGAGATTGCAGGAGAGAAAGCTCAAATCATCAAAGACGGCGGGATCGCTGTTGTCGCAGCGCAGGAGCCGGCGGCGCTTGCAGTGATCGAAGCGCGTTGCGCGGAGGTTGATGCGCTGATGCGGCTAGAGGGGCGCGACTGGGCTGTCGAATCTCGCCAAAGTGGTGTTGGCGGGCAACTGATTTCCGTGCGGACCCCGGCCGCCCTTTACGAGGACCTGTTCGTTCCGCTCCACGGCGCCCACCAGGCGCAGAATGCGGCAGCTGCCCTGGTTGCCGTGGAAGCCATGATGGGCGGGAAGGCACTGCAGGCCGAGGTCGTCGAGCAGGGCTTCATGCAGGCCCGTTCACCCGGGCGTCTGGAAATCGTGCGTCGCTCACCCACGGTCATTGTGGATGCCGCGCACAATCCCGCCGGTGTTGAAGCGATGAGGCAGGGACTCATCGAGGCCTTCCAACTTGACTACCTGGTCGGCGTCTTCTCAGCGATGGCGGACAAGCAGATCGAAACAATGCTGGTTGAGATTGAGCCCGTCATGGAGCGCATCGTGATCACTTCCATGCCCTCTCCTCGGGCAGCCGATGTTGACAAGCTGATGGAAATCGCAATCGACGTCTTCGGGGAAGACCGGGTGAGCCGTGAGGACAACCTGGTTGACGCACTTGACGAAGCGACCAGGCTAATGGACGAACCCAGCGACCCGAGCCTGCAGCGGGCCGTCGTCGTTTTTGGCTCCATCATGTTGGATGGCGCCGCGCGGGCACTGTTCGACAAGTAGGCGGCGCCCGGCTGACAATGTCTTGCCAGCAGTGGCAAGATGGCAGGTGGGCCCGCATGTGGCGGGCAGAGGGAGGCGTCGGTGAAAAAGCTCATCAACGACCCGCAGGACGTGGTTGTCGAAACACTGGAAGGCTTTGCCCTTGCCCACCCCGATTTGGTTGAGGTCCACCTGAACCCAAACTGGGTAGAACGCGCGAAACGTAAAGAACAGGGGAAAGTTGCTGTGGTCTCCGGTGGCGGGTCCGGCCACGAACCACTTCACGCTGGCTTTGTTGGGGAAGGCATGCTTGACGCTGCGGTTCCCGGCCCCGTTTTCACCTCCCCAACACCAGACCCGATCTTGGAGGCAACGCAAGCAGTCGACCGTGGCGCGGGAGTCCTCTACATCATCAAGAACTACACGGGGGACGTCCTCAACTTCGAGACTGCCGCTGACCTTGCTGACATGGAAGGCATCACGGTCCAGTCCGTGGTTGTCGATGATGACTGCGCGGTTGAAGATTCCCTCTACACGGCTGGACGCCGCGGCGTTGCAGGCACTATTTTCGTTGAGAAGATTGCAGGGGCCGCTGCGGAGGCGGGACGCAGCTTGGAAGAAGTCGCGGCGGTTGCCGAAAAGGTCAATAAGAACATGCGTTCCATGGGGCTGGCACTTGGACCCTGCACGGTCCCGCATGCTGGCAGGCCCTCGTTCGATCTGGGCGAAGAAGAAATCGAACTGGGAATCGGTATCCATGGCGAGCCCGGGTACCGCCGCGGGCCCATGGAGGACGCGGACTCGCTGACGCTTGAGCTTTACGCCCAGGTGCGTGACGACTTGGGGCTGAAGGAAGGCGACCAGGTTATCGCGCTGGTGAACGGGATGGGCGGGACACCCGAATCTGAGCTTTACATTGTTTTCCGAAGGCTCGCCGCACTGCTGAAAGAAGACGGTATCGAGCTGGCTCGCCCCATGGTTGGTGACTACGTGACCAGCTTGGAAATGCCGGGAGTTTCCATCTCTTTGCTACGGGCTGACGACGAACTTCTAGAACTGTTCGACGCGCCCGTCCATACTGTTGCCTGGTCCAACTGACCGACTTTCAACTACTAAAGGTAAGGACTAGACATGCCTCAGAGCCTCGACTGGGCGCGCAAATGGGTAACGGATTCCGCCAAGGTTATCGCGGACAACCGTGAATACCTGATCGACCTGGACCGCCAGGTCGGGGACGGAGACCACGGCGAAAACCTTGACCGTGGCTTCACTGCGGTCGCGCGCGGGGAAGGCCTGGAATCCGCAGAAACTGCGCAGGACCTTCTGAAGTACGTGGCGAAAACGCTGCTCTCAACCGTTGGCGGCGCCGCGGGGCCCCTCTACGGCACCGCGTACCTGCGAGCAGCGAGCGCACTGACCAGTGAGGAGCTGGAACCGGAGCAGGTCGGGGAAATGTTGCTTGCCGCAACCCAGGGTGTCCAAGCACGCGGCAAAGCCGTCGCTGGTGAGAAGACTATGGTTGATGCCTGGCTCCCTGCAGCCTCGGCTGCGAGCTCCGCTGCTGAGGGTGGGGTCTTAGCAGCATTTGAGGCTGCGGCCTTCGCGGCGGAAGCTGGTGCGAAAGCCACGAAGCCGCTGAAGGCGACGAAGGGGCGCGCGTCCTACCTGGGTGAGCGCTCCATTGGGCACCTAGACCCAGGCGCTGTCTCCTCGGCTCTAATCCTGCGAAGCGCGGCAGACGCGGCCCAGGAAATCTACGGCCAGGATTCATAAAGGAGTCACGTTGGACCCGCGTGTAGCGATCGTCCTGGTTTCCCACTCTCGCCTGATCGCCGAAGGCACGAAAGAGCTGGCTCTCCAAATGGCCCCAGATGTTCACATTGGGGCCTGCGGCGGGAATCCGGACGGCGGATTAGGTACGTCTTTCGACGTTGCCGAAATGGTGACGGGTGAAGCCCTCCGGGCTTCTGGTGGAGCCGGTGCCGTCCTCATTTCGGATCTTGGGTCTGCGACAATGACGCTCGACGCGGTCGTTGAATTCGCGCGTTCCCCGGAGTTGCTACGGCAGGCTTCGGGCCCGTTCGTCGAAGGCGCCGTGGCTGCGGCTGTTAGTGCGCAGGCCGGTGGGGGACTGGATCAGGTAGCGGAGGCCGTTTCGGAAGCGGCGCGCCTGATGTGTCAGGGACTGCCTTCACCGCAGGAAGCGGTGGTAGGCGGGACTGTCACCGCGACGCGCACCGCGGTGGTTGGTGACGCGGCGGGGCTTCACGCCCGGCCAGCTGCCAAACTGGCCGCGCTCGCCTCGACCTTTGAAAGCGAGACCACGGTCGCGGGTGTCAATGCGCGGTCTGCGCTGGCCGTGATGACACTGTTGATCCCTCACGGGCAGGAAGTGGAAGTCACCGCAAGTGGTCCCGACGCAGAGCAGGCCGTACAGGCGCTTAGCGACGCGATCACAGCCGGTTTTGACGTGGACGCCCAGGACTAGCTGGGCACTACAAAAAGAGATTAAGGAGCAACATGCCAACCCCCGACCTTCTTGATGCGGATAAGGAACACACCCTTCTTTTGGTGAAACCAGATGGGTTCGCCAGGGGCCTCACCGGAGAGGTCCTGCGGCGTATTGAAGCCAAGGGATACGTGCTGAAGGGACTCAAGATCAAGGTTGCGTCCGAGCCCTTGCTTAGCGAACACTACGAAGAACATCAGGGCCGTTCGTTCTATCCCGCGATGATCAGCTACATGATGTCCGGCCCTGTCGTTGCAGCTGTGGTGGAAGGTGATCGCGTCATTGAGGGCGTGCGCAACATGGTCGGTGCCACGAACCCGACGCTTGCGGCCGCAGGGACAATCCGAGGCGACTTGGGCCGGGACTGGGGAAGGGAAGTCGTAGAAAACGTTGTTCACGCCTCTGACTCCGAAACTTCAGCGATCAGAGAAATCGCGCTCTGGTTCCCTGAACTTGGCTACCAGGACGACGCTCTGGTCTAGGCCAAGACCGGACTAAACCGTGTACCTAAAAGACCTGACCCTGCGTGGTTTCAAGTCTTTTGCTTCCGCCACCCGTTTCCACTTTGAACCCGGCATAACCGCGATTGTCGGCCCTAACGGTTCCGGAAAGTCAAACGTCGTTGACGCGATCGCTTGGGTTATGGGTGAGCAGGGGGCGAAGTCCCTTCGCGGGGCGAACATGGCCGACGTCGTTTTTGCGGGCTCCAAGTCGCGGCCGGCCCTGGGGCGCGCACAGGTCGAACTGACAATCGACAACTCTGATGGTCGCTTGCCGATTTCTTACTCCGAAGTGACGATCTCTAGGACCATGTTCCGCTCCGGCGGGTCAGAGTATGCGATCAATAAGCAACCGGTGCGACTTCTTGACGTCCAAGAACTGCTTTCTGATTCGGGGCTTGGCAGGCAGATGCACGTCATTGTTGGCCAGGGACAGCTCGACGCTGTCCTGAGTGCCAGCCCCATCGATCGTCGTCTTTTCATTGATGAGGCCGCCGGCGTCGCGAAGCACAGGAAACGTAAAGAGCGTGCCCTGCGCAAGCTCGAGGCCATGGATCAAAACCTGGTGCGGGTCCTGGACCTGACGGAAGAGATCCGAAGGCAGCTTCGCCCGCTTGCCCGGCAGGCGAAGGCTGCCCGGGAGGCGGCAGGAGTTCAGGAAAGAGTGAGGTACGCCAGGTCCCGTTTGCTTGCCGCGGACCTGGCGGATTCGGAGTCCCGTTTGGAAAAAGAACGGGCCGCTCTTGCCAACATGCGGTCTGCGAACGCGGAGTCTCAAGAGGTCGCTCGCGAAGTGTCTTTGAGGCTCACTCAGAGCCAGGGTGAACTTGCAAGGTTGACGGAGCTTGCCGGTAGGGCTCAGGAACGCTACAGGGACTACAGGGAGTTAGCGGGCCGGCTCAGTGCCATCGCCGACCTGGCCCAAGAGCGGGCCGCTGCCGCTGCACGCGTCCCGTTGGCGATCACCGACGACGCCGTGAATAGTGCTTTTGAACGCGCGAAAGAGGCAGAGGCTCAGGCCGAGCAGGCTTCTTCGGATGCGAAAGCCGCCCAGCAACGTCTTCGTGATGCCCAGGCGGAACGGGAACGACAGCAGGATGTTGCCGCGCGTCTCCGCGCCGACCTGGCAAATCAGCAGGCGCAGCACGAACGGAAGCTAGAGGCCTATCGGGCACTTGAGACTTCAAAACAACGGGCGCTGGCGAGTCTGGAGGCAGCGGAGCAGCGGGTAGCCACAGCGCAGCGGGCCTTTGACCAGAGCCGTGTTCGGCTGGAAGCTCTGCCGGCCCTCCCTCCCGAACCCGAGGGCCCCGGGGGAGGACCCCTGCAAGATGCGTACGACGCCGCCGTCCATGAAGAGACCGCCGCTCGCGATCAGTTAGCAGCGGCAGAAAAAGCGGAACGCGTAGCGACACAGGAGGTGACCCGGCGGTCATCCCAGGCTGACACGCTGGCAAGATCGCTGGGCCAGGTGCTGGCCGGGCCGGGGGACGTCTCTAAAAAACCGTGGGCCAGGGAAGTCACTGAAGCTTCAAAAGAGGGATCACTGGGTCAGCTGCTTTCCGTGGAGCCCGGCTGGGAGAGAGCCCTGGAGGCTCTGCTTGGCAGGATGGACTCCGCGCGGGTCCTGAACGCTGACACGAGCGCCGAAACCTTACTTGCCTCGGCCCGCGACGGCGGCTACGACGGCGTGACGGGGTTGATCAACCAGGGGCAGGCCCGAAGCCAGGCCGGGGAAGAGCCGCGTAAGGATGGGTTACCGGCGCTCAGTGTCACGGCGGCTCCCAAGGCTTTGTCAGCGGCGCTCGAAGAACTGCTCGGAAACTGCTGGGTAAGCGAATCTTCAAAGACGGCTTCGGCGCTCCTGGCATCACTACCCGAAGGTCCCCACTACCTTGTTGCCGCCCGTGACGGGACCGTCCTCACCCGTCATTCCGTGCGTCTTCCAGGGGAAGCAGGGGCCTCAACACTTCGACTCAAAGCCGAGCACGCCGCTGCAACAGCGGCAGCCAAGGCAGCGCAGCAAGAGCTCCGAATAGTTTCAGAGAAAGCCAGTAAAGCGCGTTCGGCGTTGCTTTCTGCAACCGCGCGTCGTGAAGCCGCTCTTGAAGAACTACGCGCTTTCGACGCTGGGAGGGCAAAAGTCGCGGGGGAGAGGGCTCGAGTCTCCGCGCTTATCCAGGCAGGTCAGGCTGAAAGTCAGCGAGCTGAAGAGTCCCTGGACAGTGCTAAAGAGAGCCTGGAGCAGGCCCGCACAAAACTCAGAAGCCTTGAAGAACAAGACGCACCAAAACCGGCTCCCGCACAAGACTTCCTTCTCCAGGCCAACACAGATTTAGAAAAGGGTGAGGCCCTGCTTGAGGGCGCTAGAGAGAAGGAGAGCGCCGCGCGGATGGAAGCGCACATTGCCCGCGAGCGCGCCCGATCCGCGGCGGATCACGCAGGGGCTTTCAGCGCTCAGGCAGAACGGTTGCGCGACGACCGTGCCAGGCAGCTTGAGAAAGAGTCACGTGCTCGCAAGATCAACGCTGAGGCGACCGCGGTTGCGGAGCGCGCCCGCGCCGGGGCTCACCGGGCCAGCCTGGGCGCTACGCAGTGTCAATCTGAGAGGGAACACCTGGCTGCTCAGCGTCAACTCAGCCAGAGCACCACCGAGCGCCTACAAACTGAGCTTGCAGGGATCGAAGCGGCCAGGGGCGGCGCCAGAGAACAGTTGCTTCAAGCGGAGGTCGCGTTCGCCAGCCTGCAGGGCGCTCACGAAAACGTATCGCTACAGGTTGTCGACTTCTTGGGCCTAAGTGTTCCAAGCCAGGATACGCTCGATTGGCAGAGTGAAGTTGACGACAAGTTACAGGAGTTCTTGAGGCGGTTTGGGCCCCACAACCCGTGGGAAACAGGGGGCGAAGAGGGGGCTCAAGCATTTGACCGTGCGCTCGCTGGGGACTCCCTGGCCAGGGCCGAGCGACAGTTGGCGCGCCTGGGCGTCGTGAACCCGCTGGCTGTAGAAGAGCATGCGGCGCTGAAGTCACGACTTGATTTCCTTCTGGGTCAGGTTGAGGATCTGGGACGGTCCAAGGCGGACCTGCTTGAGCTGATCCGCGAGGTTGACGCACAGGTCCGGGAGTCTTTCAACGCGGCTTTTGCGGACACTGCAGAGCAGTTCCAGATAGTTTTTGAGCACTTGTTTCCAGGTGGCAAGGGGCGCCTAGAGCTTACGGATCCTGATGATCCTCTGGAGACCGGCGTTGAAATTTACGCGCGGCCCGCCGGCAAACGGGTAACGAGGTTGTCTCTGCTAAGTGGTGGTGAACGTTCCCTGGCGGCCCTCGCCTACCTAATCGCGATCTTCCGTGCGCGGCCTTCCCCGTTTTACGTGATGGACGAGGTGGAGGCGGCACTCGACGACACGAACTTGTCACGCGTGCTCAGCTTGTTCCAGGATCTGAGTCGCGAGAGCCAGTTACTTGTGATCACCCACCAGAAGCGCACCATGGAGATTGCGGATGCCCTCTACGGCGTGTCGATGAGGGACGGTGTCACGGCTGTGGTGTCGCACAAGATGGAACCCCAGATACCCTAGAATCAGGGGGCCGGAAGGCTTGCCCATCCGGTTGGTGCCGGTTCAGCTACGGAAGGGGAGGGTATGAGAACACCCGCGCTGCTGTTGCTGGTCGTACTGGCATTCATCATCATTGCTACTGCCGTTATTGTCGTGGCTGCATTAGCTCAAAAGCCAACTCGAGCATGGCGCGAGCAGTGGGCGAAAAACACTGCGGATGTGCGGGCTTCGGGGGTGAAGACTCTGCGTGGGGAGCCCGTACAACCCAAACGCGTCTCTTTTGATGAACTCTGGGTCGGGGTGGAAGCTCGGCAAGCGGGCCTCGTACAGCCACGCGCTGTACAGGGGAGTAGTGCGCACGTTCCCGCCTTGGTGACACCGCCCCAAGCTGTTGCGAAAGCACCAAAGTATCCGCCTTGGTCACCCCCACCAGAGGAACCGCCTCCCCCCACTTTTGACGAGCTGCTTGCGGCGGACCTGATTGGCTCGACGAACCCGGGTGCTCCCGAAGTCAGTGCCACGCCGGATGCTTCACTCGGTCAGATTTTGGCCGGGATCCCAAAGGCGCTGGAATCCCTGTGGGCAAAGGTGACTTCACGTAGCTCTGATGCTCTTGGGGAGCCAAAGAGCGAAGGAGCGGGCGCGGGAAAGCCGGTTCCGGATTTTCCTGAGCCGCTTCCTATGTTGCCGGCACCGCCGCCTGAGCCCGAGGAACCGGAACTCGCTGCGCCTCCCGCACCCCCTGAGCCCCCAGAGCTCTCGCAACCGCACGGTTACGTCCACTGGGTTCCGGGCGATGACGCACAGATTCCTGCGGAAGACGCCCCTCCCCTTGACAGCTGGGTTGGCGGCTTGAAGTACTTGGAGGAACCCCACGACAAGGAGCACTGGAAGGCCCACCTCCCGAAGCTGAGTGAGACAGCGTCACAGTTTTTGGACGACGACCCGAATGTCCTCAGCTAGGGCGTTCCACTAAGCTCTTCTTCTCCAAGTAGCCTGGGACCGAAAGCCCCGGTTGGAAGGATCTAACGTGACAAGTTTTGCGGACTTTCTCAGCACCCCCGTAGGCATCATCGTCGCTGTTTTGGTTGTCGCGGTCGTAATCGCTTCAGTCTGGTTCGCGGTGGTAGTGCTGCGTTCAAAACGCGCCGATGAAGTTCCCGAAGAGACTCCCGGAGCTGAAAAAGAAGCGCCCCCTCCAAAGGCTGAAGAGCCCGAAGCAGAAGCCGGACCGGAACTGGAGCTAGAGCCAGAACCTGAACTGGAGCCGGAGCGCGAACCGGAGGCCGTGGTTGAGGTCCCTGAGCGTGCCGCAACCAGAATGCAGCGGCTGCGCGCCCGCCTGGCCTCTTCGGGAGCGATTGGAAGCGCCCTCCTTTCAATCTTTGCGCGGGGTGAACTGTCTGCCGCCGACTGGGAAGAAATCGAAGAAACTCTTCTGCTGGCAGATGTTGGTTTGGGTCCAACTGAAGAAATCATGGCCACCTTGCAGCGTGAAGCGCGGGTGCGCGGTGGGCTGGACGCTGAAGCCGCAAGAGAAGTGTTGCGAGATGCGCTCCTAGACCTGGTGGCTATGGACGCGACCCGTGACCTAGAACTGGTGAAGCACGACTACAGCAACGGTGAGCCCGGGCCGGCATCGGTCCTGGTTGTAGGCGTGAACGGGACAGGTAAGACGACGACTGTAGGCAAGCTTGCGCGTCTCCTCACGGCAGAAGACCAGGAGGTCCTGCTTGGTGCAGCGGATACGTTCCGAGCGGCAGCGACCGAGCAGCTCACCACGTGGGCGGAGCGGGTGGGAGTTCCCGTTGTTGCCTCTGACCGTGAGGGAGCGGATCCTGCGTCCGTCGCCTTTGAGGCTGTGAAGGCAGGGCAAGAGCAGGATGTTGATGTCGTCATTGTTGACACTGCGGGCCGCCTCCAAACCAAAGCAACACTGATGGATGAGCTCGGGAAGATCCGGCGCGTCATGGAGAAGCAGGGGCCGCTTAGCGAAGTTCTCTTGGTGCTTGACGCAACGACCGGGCAGAACGGCATGCGTCAGGCGGAAGTGTTCGCTGAGGCCGTGGGCGTCACCGGGATCATCCTGACCAAGCTCGATGGATCGGCGAAGGGCGGGATTGTGTTCGCTGTTCAGAAGGAACTCGGCGTCCCGGTCAAGCTAGTGGGTCTTGGTGAGGGTCCCGATGACCTCGCTCCCTTTGACCCCGAGTCGTTCGTTGACGCCATCATTGGTGAATGAGCCTGATGTAGCCTGTTTGTGGCCCCGGGGCCCCCAACCAACTTTTGAGGAGACCAGTGTTCAACACACTCTCAGATCGCTTAAGCGAGTCCTTCCGGCGGCTACGAGGTAAAGGTCGACTGTCTGAGGCCGATGTCGATGAGACTCTTTCCGAGATTCGTAGAGCTCTTCTTGATGCCGACGTCGCCCTTCCCGTGGTCCGTAGTTTCGTCAGTCAAGTTCGCGAAAAGGCTTATGGCGCCGCACGCTCCCAGGCACTGAATCCCGGGCAGCAGGTTGTCCAGGTGGTCCATGACCAGCTGGTAGAGATCCTGGGCGGGGAGAGCCGGGAGCTCACTTTCGCGAAGCGCGGGCCGACGGTGTTCATGCTCGCCGGTCTTCAGGGCGCTGGTAAGACTACCCTCGCCGGGAAACTTGGGAAGTGGCTGAAGGACAACGATAAGTCCGTCCTGTTGGTGGCATCCGACCTCCAGAGGCCTAACGCGGTGACGCAGCTGGAAGTCGTGGGGGAGCGCGCCGGGGTAGAGGTCTGGGCTCCCGAGCCCGGCAACGGCGTGGGCGATCCTGTGGAGGTTGCACGTAGCGGGCTCAACCACGCCATTCAGAACGGCCTCGATGTAGTCATTGTCGACACGGCTGGCCGCCTGGGTGTCGACGAAGAAATGATGGCTCAGGCTCGGGCGATCCGGGACGCAGTCGAGCCTGATGAGACCATTTTCGTGCTGGACGCGATGGTTGGTCAGGACGCTGTTCAGACCTCGACCGCCTTCCGTGATGGCGTCGGCTTCACGGGTGTCGCCATGTCGAAGCTCGACGGTGATGCTCGCGGTGGCGCGGCCCTATCGGTTCGTGGCGTGACGGGGGCGCCTATCCTCTTTGCCTCGACGGGTGAAGGGCTTGATGATTTCGAGCGTTTCCACGCCGATCGCATGGCCGGGCGAATCCTGGACATGGGCGACATCCTCACCCTGATTGAGCAGGCCGAGAAGAAGTTCGACCAGGACGAAGCCGAACAGATGGCTAAGAAGGCCATGTCCGGTGAACTCACGCTGGATGACTTCCTGTCTCAACTGCAGCAGGTCAAGAAGCTTGGCTCCATGAAGAAGGTGCTGGGCATGATGCCCGGCATGGGGCAGATGCGCGACCAGCTTGAGAACTTTGATGAGCGGGAAGTGGATCGTGTTGAGGCGATTGTCCGCTCCATGACCCCTGCTGAGCGCCAGGACGTGAAGATCCTGAATGGTTCAAGAAGGGCGCGGATCGCGCGGGGCTCGGGCACCACGGTTGCGGACGTGAACTCGTTGGTGAAACGGTTCGAGGGCGCGAAGACCATGATGTCTTCGATGGGCGCTGGTGGGATGGGTGCCGGGGGTGTCCCGGATTTCCAGGCGATGGCTCAGGGCCGAAGTGGTGGTCGTGCGAAGCAGCGGCAGAATGCTCGGGCGGCGCAGGCCCGGAAACGGCGGGTCGCTAAGAAGGCTCGTTCCGGTAACCCGGCGAAGCGGCGCCAGCAGGAACTCGAGGCAATGTTGCCGCCGGAGCACCGTAAGAAGGCGTCGCCGCAGGGGGCGGCGTTCGGGATGCCGCGCGGTCAGCAGGTGCCGACGCGTGAATCGTTAGACGCCCTCCCGGAGGACTTGAAGCGGATGATGGGGCGCATCTAGCCCCACCCTGCTCACCTGCCCTAGAACGC
>CAYFRQ010000051.1:0-12006 GCA_964345615.1 uncultured Actinomyces sp.
CCTGGGGTGTCGGGGACGCGGAGGACTTGGCGGACCTCATTGCCGTCTGTGGGCAAGAAGGTGCCGACTTTGTTTTGATTAACCCACTTCACGCGTCCGAAAGCACTGTCCCGATCGACAACTCTCCCTACCGTCCCGTTTCCAGGCGCTGGCTGAACGTCACTTACATTCGTCCCGAGGCGATTTTGGAGTATGCCTCGCTCGGGAAGAACAAGCGAGAAAAGATCGCGAAGCTGCGTGCTTCCGTGTCGAACGAAGCCGAAGATGCACACCTGGATCGCGATGCGACCTGGGAAGCTAAGGATCGCGCGTTGCGGCTGATTTACGCTGTGCCGCGTCCCGTGTACCGGCAAGCGGAGTTTGAGGCCTTCTGCCTTGAGGGGGGCGAAGACCTGTTTAGACATGCGCTCTGGTCGGCGATCACAGAGGTTCTTGGCACTACCGACCTTCCCAAGGAGTACCGGAGCGCTGCGACAGACCAGTCGAAGGCTTTTGCGGAAGACCACGCGGACTTGATTCGCTACTACCAGTGGTTGCAGTGGATTGCTGCTAACCAGCTTCGGCGCCCCAACCAGGTCGGCAGGCGGATCGGAATGCCGATCGGGGTGATGGCTGACCTGGCTGTCGGTACTCACCCGTCGGGTTCGGACTATTGGTCCTCACCCAAGCTGTTTGCGCCCGGCATGTACGTGGGGGCGCCGCCAGACATGTACGCACAGAAGGGACAGAGTTGGACGCAGCCACCCTGGATTCCTTCGAGGCTTGCAGAGGTCGGGTATGAGCCCTTCCGGCAGGTCATCCGTTCGGCGCTCCAGCTGGCTGACGCGTTGCGCATCGACCACATCTTGGGGCTGTTTAGGCTCTGGTGGCATCCCAGTGACGGGGGGCCGGCCGATGGCACTTATGTCTACTTTGATCATGAGGCCATGGTTGGGGTTTTACTCCTTGAGGCTCACCGCGCGGACGCGATCCTGATTGGTGAGGACCTGGGGACGGTGGAGCCTTGGGTCCGTGAGTACCTGGGGGAGCGGGGCATTCTCGGGACTTCGGTCTTCTGGTTTGAGAAAGATGACCTGGGGATGCCGCTGCACTCACATGAATACCGCAGTGGGGTTCTTGCGACGGTGAACACGCATGATCTGCCGCCAACACGCGGCTACATTGATGGGGTGCAGACGACTCTGCGTGACCAAATGGATCTGCTGGTTGACCCCGTTGAAGTGGTGCGGGAACGCGACCGGATCGAGCAGGAAAAGACGGTCGCGCGCCTGAAGGAGTACGGGTTGCTTCCGGCTGACCCGACCGAGACGCAGGTGCTCAAGGCCCTCCACCGGTACGTGTCCCGGACACCGTCAAGGCTGGTTGCTGCTGCGCTTGTTGACCAGGTGGGGGAGCGTAGGCCGCAGAACTTCCCGGGCACGGAGCATGAATACCCGAACTGGCGTGTGCCGCTTGCGGATGATTCGGGACAGCGCGTTTGGATCGAAGACCTGGCAGCGGACGCGGCCAGTGACTCTGATGAGGGCGTGTTTGCCACGATGCGTGATGAGTTCGGGCGAAAGAAGCGGGGCGTACTGAAAGCCAAGTAGCGGCTTTGTCGAGGCCAAGAGCGGCTTTGGCGCCTTCGGTCGCGCGCCCGGCAACTGCGGTCGCGCGCCAGGCTGTCTCCAAAGTCCGCTTTGGCTGCGAGTTGTGGCCCGAACCGGGCCAAAGAACGCCGTTATCCCTGAACAACCCGCGGCCAGACCGATGATGCGGGGCACTTGTTTGAGTCGGGACTTCGAGTTCGCCGTCTTGAGTCTGAGACAGCCGCGGTGTTGCGGGTCTGGGCTGAGGTTCTCATGGGTTGAACCTAGCCGCCCAGGGGAGCCGGCTCAGGCGAGCGGAAGCCTAGAGGATCTGGTTGATGGACTCGGCTAAGGAATCGGCGACGGGTCCCACGACGACCTGAACGGTAGTCCCAACTTGGACGACCCCAAACGCACCGGCTTCAGCCAGGGCTGCCTCGTTGACAAGGTTTTGGTCCAGCACTTCAACCCGAAGACGGGTGATGCAAGGCTCGACATCCTGCACGTTTTTTGGCCCTCCAAGACCGGCAAGGATTCCTTCGGCTTGTGACACTGCGTAACCCCTTTTGCGTAAGCCCGTCGTGGCCTCGCTGCCACCTTCAACATTTCAAAAGTATCATCGCCCCGCAGACCCACGCTGAAAAGGTGAGCATCGCCCCAGAAAAAACAGAGAGCCTCTGGTCACACCTGAACCAGCACGCCGGGGCACCGAGCTCTGGTCTTGACTTTTGCTTCAGTGGCAGCTGAGTAGTCAACACGGGCCGGTCTCGGTGGTTGTTGTGGGCCGGGTCCTGGTGGCGAACACAGGCGGAGGTCGCCGTTCGCAAGGGCGGAGTCGCGGACGCGGGTCGCGCATTTTCCGTGCCACGCTGTTCTATTTCGGCTCATGGTTTCGTGTCTTTGCTGGCCCGTGGATTCGTCCCATGCTCTTCTTCGCACGCCCCTCGCTTAGCACCGCCATGCAACGCACCTGCGATAATCTTGGGGTCACTCGCGGTCGCAAAGGCGCGACCCGGGACTGGGGGGCGGAAATGGGCACAACAACAGCGAGGTTCACAGCAGTCGGGATCGCGGTCGCACCCACTTTCGGGTTGGGAGCCTGCTCTGGTGAGGATGCCGACACTCCCGCAGCCGGGGTCGTCGTTGACGAAACCGAGTCCGGAAGCGTGGATGGCCAGGACGTGCAGACGAAGGATGGAAACCTCTTCATCTCTGAAGAAGACGGCTTCGAGATCGGGTTTCCTGGAGACCCGGATGTCAATCAGTGGGAAGAAGAGGAGTCGGGAAAAACGTACACGGGCACCGGCTATTTCTACGAGGATGAAGACGGCAGCTACGCGGTCAGCGTCAGTCGCGTTCCGCTGGATGAGGGCGAGCAACTCGATGGGCGGGCCGGCGCAAACGTTGCGGCTTCGAGCGTGGTTGATTCCACCGGAGGCACTGAAGTCAGCGTTAGCACCGACGAGACCTTCCTAGGTAGACCCTCTGCTAGCGTTTACCTAAAAGTCGACCGCAACGGCACTGTGAAGGATCTCTTTAGCCGCGTGGTCGTTGAAGGCGAGAACGTCTTCCAGATCTTCACCATTGGGTTGGATCAGGACAAGTTCGACAAGTTCGAAAGCTCGTTCGCCTTCATAGACTGAGCCGGAGCCGCCGCGACCTGAATGATGGAGGACGTAATGACCAAGGATAAGAAAGGGTCGTGCTTGCCGAGACTCTCGAACAAGAAGGTGAGCTTTAGAGAGCTACCACTGGGATCCCAAGTCGGGATAGTGGCCGTAGCCTCGGTTGACCTGACGCTGCGGATTGTCGCAATCAGGCGAGCTCTGAAACGGGGTGATAAAGGGTGGGTGCTACCGCTTGCTCTCGTGAGTTCAGCGGGCATCCTCCCTTGCATCTATCTCGCTAAGCACCCCGTGCCGTAGGGACGCTCACCACCAACAGCGACAGCTGCGCTGGTCAACCTTAGAACGGGTCATCGAGCGTCGCAGCGCTGAGCTACCAGCATCCGCTGTGCATCCGAAAGTTGTTCGCTGATCAGGCGACGAAGCGACTCAGGTTGCTCCCTGTGCTGCTCTAGCCACTGCTGGGCGCGCTCTGGGACGCGTGCTGCAGGCAGATAGCCGGTGAGGGCCTTCGGGAACATGTTGCTAACAAGGCCCGAAGCAATCTGGAACGTGTGAGCATCCCAGGAACGCACCAACTGGTCAAAGAAGGCCTCAGCGAATCGTTCATAGACGACGGGCTCAGTGGCCACGTGGCTCCAGAATCCGCGCGCCATCGACCACAACCGATCATTCGGAATTGCCGAGTCGTGCATGATAGCGTCCCAGGTCTCCCCACGAACCTGGTTTGAGTTGATCGTGGCACGGGCCCGGGCAGCATTCTCCGCTCCGGTGAGCGTCGGGTCGGCATCGAGTTGCTTCACGATCTCAGGTTCGCCGGCGTACCCGCCGCGAACCAACGCGAACAGGAAATCCCAAGTGAGGTCCAGGTCGACATCAAGACCTGGAAGAGTCTTGGCGCCGTCCCGGAGGCTTTGTAAAAACAGGTATTGCGCGGGCGTAAAGGCTCGACGTGCAAGTGCTTCGGTCAGCAGTCTTTGCTGGTCAGACCCCGGCTCGGCGGCCTCTGCTAGGGCCTGCAGTCGCTCCGCAACGCTCTCTTCACGTGCTGCACGGTTCTCTGGGGCCACGAAGCTTGTCACGGCCTGATCGACCTGGTTCAGGATGGCGGAGAGCGCAGAAATAGAGTCCTCCACCTCAAGGTCCCTCATTGCCAGATCTAAGAACTGGGTTGCAGGCATCTCCCCATCGCGGGTCATGTCCCACGCTGCAGACATAAGCACGCGCCTGGTCAGTGCGTTCTGCACCAGAGCAATGTTGTCCACAGCGAACTCCAGAGACTCCGGGTCAAGGCGGATCTTCGCGTAGGCCAGGTCCTGGTCGTTCACAAGGATCAAGTCGGGGCGCGGCAGTCCAACGGCGGACGGGACCGCGGTCTTCGCGCCGTCAACATCTAGTTCTTCAGAGAAGACCTGTTCCAGCTTCCCCTGCGGGTTTAGAGCGAAACCAGAGACGATCAGTCGTTGCGGACGAAGTGAAGCCCCCGGCGTGAATGTTTCCTGAATCACGTCGAGTGATTCAATAGTCCCGTCAGGACTCACTTGGATCTGCGGCTTCAAAATGTTCACGCCAGCCTCTTGAACCCAGAGCTCGCTCCACGCTGACATGTCACGGCCCGACGCTGCTTCGAGCTCATCCAGCAGGTCCTGCAGACGTGCGTTCCCGTGGGCGTGCTTAGTCAGGTAAGCGTTGATGGCCTTGAAGAAGTTCTCACGGCCAACGTAAGCCACCATCTGGCGCAGAACAGCTGCGCCCTTTGCGTACGTGATGCCATCAAAGTTCACTTCCACGTCTTCAAGGTCGCGGATCTCAGCCCTGATCGGGTGAGTTGAGGGCTTCTGGTCCTGGGCCAGCCCCCACTCCTTGCGCCCCAGGAAACCAACCCACGCGTCTGACCAACGGGTCGCCTCCGCTGTCGCCAAGTGAGCCATAAACTCAGCGAAAGACTCATTCAGCCAAAGGTCATCCCACCACTTCATGGTGACCAGGTCGCCGAACCACATGTGCGCGAGCTCGTGGAGGATCGTATTGGTCCGGTTCTCAAGTTGCCACTCGGTTGGTTTGGACCGGAAAATGTACTGGTCGCGCAGGGTCACGCACCCGGCGTTCTCCATGGCCCCAGCATTGAACTCGGGCACGAAAATCTGGTCGTACTTGGTGAAGGGGTAGGGGATCCCGTATGCATTTTCGAAGAAACCAAAACCCTGCTCGGTGATCTGGATGATCTGGTCCGCGTCCAGGTACTTAGCCAGGGAAGCCCTGCAGAAAACTCCCAGGTCGATCTCGCGTCCATCGATCGAGCGGATCACCGCCGTCTTCCCCACGTAGGGGCCGGCAACGATCGCGGTGATGTAGGTAGAGACGCGGGGAGTCGGTGCGAAGTCGAAGGTCGAGTAGGCCCCCTCAATCGTTGGCACCGGGGTAGGGGACACCGAGAACACGGTCCATTCTTTCGGCACCTTCACCGTAAATGTGAAGGAAGCCTTCAGGTCAGGCTGCTCGAAGGTTGGGTAAACGCGGCGGGCGTCAGCAACCTCAAACTGGGAGTACAGGTAGACATCCCCGTCTGCTGGGTCAACGCTCCTGTGCAGACCCTCACCCGTGTTCATGTAGAAGAAGTCCGCGTCAACCGTGAGCTTGTTCTTCTTTGCCAGTCCTTCCAGGGGAAGCCGGGAGTCCTGGTACAGATCGGGGGAAATGTCTTTGCCATTGAGGACCGCTGAGTGAACCTTGGCAGCAACCAGGTCAATGAATGTTGAAGCGCCCTCTTTCGCATCGAAATCGATGGTGGTCCGACCCCGGAACACCTTGTCCCCGGTAGTTAGGTCCAAGTCGATGTCGTAGCTGTGAACGTGGAGCAGTTTCGCGCGCTTTTCTGCTTCAACGCGTGTGAGGTTCAAACCGGGCATTGGTCTCCTTCAAATCGTGGTGTACCGGCATTGTGTTGTACCGGATGGTGACAACGTGTTATCGGGCGGTGACAATATTGGGTTTGGATGATGGCGGCTGGCGGCGACTGCACCGCGTGGCAGTGAAGCGCGTGCCTACTGTGTGTCGGCACGGCCTGCGCCTACCAGATGGTGACTCGGTCTTCGGGTGCGATCCAAAGACCATCGCCTTCCTTAAGGTCGTAGTAGTCAGCGAACGCATCAAAGTTAGCCAAGATTCCGTTGCAGCGGAACTCTGCAGGCGAGTGCGGATCAACTGCAAGCAGCTGGATCGCGTAGTCGTCCCTGTGCTTGCCCCTCCAGATGCGACCCCACGACGCGAAGAAGCGTTCGGGTCCCGAAAGCCCATCGATCTCTGGAGCGTCTTCCACTGAGCTGATGCCCGCTTCGGCAAGGGCACGCTGCCAGGCCTTCCACGCGATCGTGAGTCCGCCAAGGTCACCGATGTTCTCACCGATAGTGAGTGCCCCGTTCACCTTGTGTTCGTCGCTGAGCGCAGCCGGCGACAACTGGTTGTACTGATCGATAAGGGACTTAGTGCGCTCTTCAAACGCTTCTCGGTCAGCGTCGGTCCACCAGTTACTGACGTTGCCGGCCGCGTCAAACTGGCTGCCTTGGTCGTCAAAGCCGTGTCCGATTTCGTGGCCGATCACCGCGCCGATCCCCGCGTAGTTCACTGCGTCATCAGCCTCCGGGTTGAAGAAAGGAGGCTGCAAGATAGCAGCGGGGAAAACGATCTCATTCATCGAGGGGTAGTAGTACGCGTTCACTGTCTGCGGCGTCATCATCCACTCAAGACGGTCAACCTCAGTTCCGAGCTTGCTGAACTCCCACTCGGTTTCAAACTCCTGTGCGGCAAGCACGTTCTCAACCAGCGACTTTTCATCCGAAATCTGCATGCCGCTGTTGTCGCGCCACTTCTCGGGGTAGCCGATCTTGGGAGTGAACGTGTCGAGCTTTGCAAGGGCCAGGGCCTTTGTATCGTCACCCATCCAGCCAAGTTCCTTGATCGACTCGCGGTAAGCGTCGAGCAAGTTCTGCACCAGGTGGTCCATGCGTTCTTTGTATTCGGCCGGGAAGTGCCGCTCCACATAGAGCTTCCCCATGTCGAAGCCGACCAGGTCTTCAACCAGCCCAAGGGCCCGCTTCCAGCGCGGCCGCATTTTCTCGATCCCCGACAGGGTCCGACCATAGAAATCGAAGGTTTCTTCGGCGATAGCGTCACTCAGGTAGGGCGCAAAGGCATCCGCAACTCCGCGGGCCAGCCAGTACTTGAGCGTGTGCAGGTGAGTCTGCTTCCAGAGCGAGGCAGCGGCAACGATGAAGTCCGGCTGGCTAACCAGAATGTTCTTGTCAGTGAGGGAGATGCCGAGGCCGCGATCCCAGTCTTCCCAGTTGAAGCCGGGGGACTCCTGCGTCAAGAGCTCAAACGTGCGGGGGTTGTTTTGCGCCAGCACGTCACGGCTCTTCACGATGTCCCAGTGGTAGTCGGCCAAGAAAGTCTCAAAAGCTAAAACTTCTGTAGCGACAACATCCGCAGTTTCGGGCGACGTGACCCCAACCATCGTCAGGATCCGTCCGACGTGTTCCTGGTACTTGATTCGGTAGTTCTCGTAGCTTTCATCGCTGTAGTAAGACTCATCGGGCAACCCAAGACCCGCCTGCTCGAAGTAAAAGGCGTAACGGGAAGTGTCGTTCAAGTCTGCTGCCACTCCGCATGCGAACAGCCCCGACAACCCCGACCGGGCCAGGTCCCCCATAACGAACGCCAGTTCGGCGTGGGTTTCAGCTTTCTCGATTGCGCAGAGCAACGGTTGCAGGGGAGCGGCCCCAAGATGGTTCAGGCGGCTTTGGTCCATGAACTGCCCGTACAGGATCGCGATGCGCTCAGCTTCCGGGCCGGTGATGGTTCCTGCTAGGGCTTCCTTAGCGATCTCATGGGTTTGGTCCTCGCTTACATCCCGGAGCCGGTAGAACTCTCCGTCCGAGGCGCGGTCCGCAGGGATCACGTGATTGTCGAGCCACTTGCCATTCACGTAGCGGTAGAAGTCATCTTGGGGGCGAACAGAGTCGTCCATGGCTGCAGGGTCCAGGACGAAAGCCTTCAGGCAGTCAGTTTTGGTCATTGGCCCATGTTACTCCGGGCGGCCAGGCCGCGGCGTTTTGCAGTTCCCAGCGACTTCCCAGGATTGTCCAAGCCAGCGTTAACTTCGGCTACCTATTGTTTACAGCGAGGGCCAGATACGACAAGCGCCTGTAGTACTTGGCCCTCACACTGTGTTGATGGGATAAGCGAACCCCCACCGGAACTCCGGTGGGGGTTCTTCATTTCAGCGTCGCCCTTCGAGGCTCCCGGCCAAAGCGTGGGCTACCGGCCAAAGCGTGGTGTTCTAGGCGGCGTGTCGGCCAAAACGTGGTGTTCGGAATGGGCTACCGGCCAGAGTTGGTGTCGGAACTCGGGGTCTGGGCGTGCCGTGTTTGGTTAGGGCTACCAGCGTCCGGCCTAGCCTTTCCTGGTCCAGAGCCCGGGCTACCGAAATGCGCGTTCACCACCCTAGGTCCGCACTCTTAGCGCCCCCGGCCGAACGAAGTAGGGAGTCCGAGTACCCCGACCGAACGAACTGGGCGTCGGAGTGCCCCCGACCGAACACAGTGGATATAAAACAGCGTTATGGTGCTGCTTTGTCCCTACTTCGTTCGGTTGGGGTGCGTCTTCAAAGGAATTGGACGTTTCCGGCAGGGAAAATCCCCCAGCTTCGTCGGGTTCAGGGTCAGGTCTGTCTTGTTGCTGCGGTGCACGCGGATCAGTAGCGTCGCACCGCGATCTCTTCTCCCCACACTGCCCGGGTGGCTTTCAGCCCGCCAGCTGCCCTGTCAACAGTGACCACGTCTCCCGTCAAGAGTGAGCAGCTTTCCCGTCAACAGTGACTAGCTCTCTGAACAACAGGACCCGCGATTGCCTCGGCTGACGCGCGCCCCCTAGAAGTCCAATGCCAACTAGCGGGGTGATCGACTAGTGGGGTGATCGACTAGCGGGGTGGTCAACTAGCGAGACAAACAAGCGTCTTGCCTCGACGCATTGAACCCAAGCCGAACTTTGATCAGAAAGAGGATTAGAGACACCGAGTTTCCCCGCCACCCCAACGAAAACCCCGATCGTTAGCACCACGTTCTGGGCGGTTGTCTGTCCAGCGCGTCTGCAAAAGGGGTTTTGCTGACCCAAACCCTGCCGCCTAGAAGGGAGCCTTTGCCGGAGCAGGGCCGTCATCCCAAGGATCCGCAGGTGGCGTTTCAGTTGCAGCTGCTTGCTGAGGGGCCGAACGCCTACTGGGAACGATGCCCAGGAACTTTGGCCAGCGAAGAGACAGGGAACTGCCCTCCGCGCCGTCGCGGCGCTGATAGGTCTCTTGGATCAAAGTGCCTTCAACAGTGACCCGGTCCCCCTTACTCAGGGCGTCCTTCAAGGTTTGTGCGTCATGCTCCCAGAACGCCACGGAAACCCAGAGGGGAGCCCCAACGTCTTCCCACTGCCCGGTGGACTTGTTCCGGACGACAGCCGTTGCGTTGATCCGAAAGTCCAGGACGGCCTGTTGCCTAGGTGTAAAACGCAAAGTGGGCTCGGTTATCGCCCCGGTTATTTGTGCTCGAAGTGCCATTGGTCCCCACCTGTCCTAGCGCGGAACCACCGCCTGTACGTGTTTGTGTCTTTTGTGCCGCGCGTCGTGCATAGTGTGTTGCCTGGTGTTACCTAGCGCCTTGCTTTGTGTGTGGTTCCGCTCACTTTCTATTCTAGGTTTCCCCACCGACAAATTCCTTGGCTCCGCTTTACCTGTGGATTTCGGCCACTTGGCAGCGCTGTGAACCCAGCCGACACCGGGCAAGTTCACATTCCCGGCGGGTGGCACAGAGGCCGGCTTTGCCTATCATGGGAGGGCACTGATCCGGCAATCACCGGGGAGCATTCGGAAGAAAGGCGCCTTGCGCTGACTAGAACCGAACGGGATGGCCCGACAGAGCCTTACACATAAGTGGCACCGAACTTCGGTGCAAGCGGGGTGGTACCGCGGGGAGTTTCCTCGTCCGACGCAGCGAAGCGAAAGGACGGGCCCGTGGCGAATCAAGATTCTTCTAAGCGTTTTCCCCTGCACAGGGACGATCTGGAAGTCGACGCGAAACCAGACTTCCCAGAAATCGAAAAGCAGGTCCTGGAGTACTGGAGCGAGGCGAACACCTTCCAGAAGTCTGTCGACCAGCGCGATGCTGGCGAAGCCGGGTCGAACGAGTTCGTCTTCTACGACGGACCTCCCTTCGCCAACGGGCTACCCCACTACGGCCACCTTCTAACCGGATACGTGAAAGACGTGGTTGGCCGCTACCAGACACAGCTGGGTCACCGCGTAGAACGCCGGTTTGGCTGGGACACCCACGGTCTCCCAGCAGAACTAGAAACAGAGCGCGAGCTAGGCATCGTCGATAAGACCCAGGTTGAAGGGCCAACCGGCATCGGTATCAAAGCCTTCAACGACGCCTGCCAGACCTCAGTGCTGCGCTACACCCGTGAATGGGAAGACTACGTCACCCGCCAGGCCCGCTGGGTGGACTTCAAGAACGACTACAAGACCCTTGACCCCGAATACATGGAATCAACGCTCTGGGCGTTTAAGACCCTGTTCGACAAGGGCTACATCTATGAGGGCTACAGCGTCCTGCCCTACTGCTGGAACGACGAAACCCCGCTGTCGAACCACGAACTAAAGATGGATGACGACATCTACCAGGACCGGCAAGACCAGACGGCTACGGTCGGGGTGCCTCTGCTTGACGAGGACGGGAACGCGACAGATGAGTTTGCGCTCATCTGGACGACGACTCCCTGGACGCTCCCGTCTAACCTTGCGATCGCGGTCCACCCGGACGTTGACTACGTCGTGCTTGCTCCGACTCAGGGTGACCTGGTCGGGAAGCGCGTCATCATCGCTAAAGAACTGCTTGGGCAGTACCTGGGGCAGCTCGGGGTTGAAACCGAGGAAGAAGCCCTGGAACTGGTAACCGGTCAGGTGAAAGGCAGCGACCTTGAAGGCCGCCGCTACGCGCCCATGTTCCCCTACTTCGAGGGCCTAGACCCCAGCACGGCGCCAGGCCCCGAAGCCTTCCAGATCGTTACCGCCGACTTCGTCACGACCGAGGACGGCACCGGCCTAGTCCACATGGCCCCCGCATTCGGTGAAGATGACATGAAGGTCTGTAAGCAAAACGGGATCGGCACCGTCGTCCCCGTCGACGACTCCGGAAAGTTCACGCCTGCGGTACCCGACTACGAAGGTGTACAGGTCTTCGATGCCAACCGGCTCATCTTGGCTGACCTGCGTGAAGGAACCGGGCCAATCGCCAGACTCGAAGAGGCACGCAGGCCGAAGCTGGTCAAGCAGGATTCCTACCTGCACTCTTACCCTCACTGTTGGCGTTGCCGCCAGCCGCTGATCTACCGCGCCGTTTCCTCGTGGTTCGTCGAAGTCACGAAGTTCCGGGACCGCATGCTGGAACTGAACCAGCAGATCAACTGGGTCCCCTCACACCTGCGCGACGGGCAGTTCGGTAAGTGGCTTGAAGGCGCCCGCGACTGGTCCATCAGCCGTACTCGGTTCTGGGGTGCGCCCATCCCCGTCTGGAAATCGGACAACCCCCAGTTCCCCAGGATCGACGTTTACGGGTCCTACCAGCAGATCGCTGACGACTTCGGGGTCGCAGTGGAAGACATCAACCTGCACCGCCCGGCCGTCGACACCCTGGTCCGCCCAAACCCGGATGACCCCAGCGGGAAAACCATGATGCGCCGCGTCCCTGAGGTCCTGGACTGCTGGTTCG
>CAYFRQ010000052.1:0-11998 GCA_964345615.1 uncultured Actinomyces sp.
AGTGACCTTCAGGCAATCAGGGCTACTTTCCGGGAACGACCAGGTTCACCAGCTTGGGGGCACGCACAATCACCTTGCGCGGGCTTTCTTCTCCAAGTATCCGTTCGATCTGTGGGAGCGCAAGCGCTGCCGCCTCCAGGTCAGCTTCGCTAATGTCCGGAGAGACCTCAAACTTCGCCCGGAGTTTCCCGTTCACCTGAACAATGCACGTCACCTGCTCTTCAACCAGCAGTTCGGGATCCGAAACCACCGGGAACGGGTGAGCGGACAGCGATTCGTCGTGCCCCAAGCGCTTCCACAGCTCTTCCGCCAAGTGCGGGGCCAGAGGCGAAGTCATCAAGATCAGCGGCTCAATCGCCTCACGCGGAACCTGTTTCAGGCCCGTCAGGTGGTTGTTCAGAACGATCAGGCGAGCAATCGCAGTGTTTACGCGCATCCCGTCAAGTTCGCCGGTCACCTCATCGATCGTCTTCGCCACCAGGCGTTTGGTCTCCAGGTCAGCTTCCGCATCCGTGACCGTGGTTTCACCCGTTTCTTCATCGACCACGTTGCGCCACAGCCTCTGCAGGAACCGCATCGCACCCGGCACACTCCGTGTCTCCCACGGCCTGGACAGGTCAAGGGGCGCCATCGACATCTCGAAAACCCGGAAGGCGTCCGCGCTGTACCGGTCACACATCTCATCCGGCGTCACCGAGTTCTTTAGGGACTTCCCCATTTTCCCGTACTCGCGCTTCACGGGTTTCCCGTTCCAGGTGAACCCGGTCTGTTCATCCCCGACGACTTCTTCCGCGGGGACGTAAACGCCACGTTCGTCGGTGTATGCGTAGGCCAGGATGTAGCCCTGGTTGAACAGCTTGTGGAACGGTTCGGCAGCAGTCACGTAGCCCAGGTCGTACAGCGCCTTCTGCCAAAAACGCGCATAAAGCAAGTGCAGGACCGCGTGCTCAACTCCCCCAACATAGAGGTCGACGCCCCCGGACGGCTTCTCTTTTGTGGGACCCATCCAGTAGTTGTCGTTTTCCGGCTGGATCAACGCTGAGCCCTCATTCGGGTCCACGTACCGCAGTTCGTAGTAGCAGGACCCCGCCCAGTTGGGCATGGTGTTCGTGTCCCGCTGGTATGTCTTCAGTCCGTCACCCAGGTCAAGTTCGACTTCGGTCCACTCCCCCGCGCGCCCCAGCGGAGTTTCGGGATCAGAGTTTGCATCTTCGGGATCAAAAGTACGAGGAGAGAAGTCATCCAAGTGCGGCAACAGCACCGGCAGTTGGTCTTCAGGAAGGGCGTGAACGTGTCCAGCTTCGTCATACACGACCGGGAATGGTTCACCCCAGTAACGCTGGCGAGAGAACAGCCAGTCCCGCAGGCGGTAGGTGGTGGTTGCTTCACCGATCTCTTGTTCGCCCAGCCATTCGACGATCTTTGCGATCGCCTCTTCTTTCCCCATGCCGTTGATGGAAAAGTCGCCGCGCGAAGAGTTCACGATGACGCCGTCACCAGTCCAGGGTTCTTCCTGATTGTCGAACTCTTCAAACCCTTCACCGGTAGGGGCAATGGTCGGCACGATGTCCAGGTCAAAAGTTTTCGCGAAAGCGAAGTCGCGTTCGTCGTGCGCAGGGACGGCCATAATCGCACCGGTCCCGTAGCCCATCAGGACATAGTCGGCGGTGAAGATCGGGATTGACTTTCCGTTCACCGGGTTGGTTGCGAACAGCCCCGTGAACACACCGGTCTTACCGCCGGCTTCTGCCTGGCGTTCAACGTCGGTCTTGCGCCTGGCTTCTTCCTTGTAGTCCGCTACGGCTTGGCGGGGATCTGCTTTCCCACCGGTCCAAGCGTCACGCGTCCCTTCCGGCCAAACCTCAGGAACAGCACCCTCTTCAAGCAGGGGGTGCTCCGGGGAGACCACCATAAAGGTCGCGCCGAACAGCGTGTCGGGCCTGGTTGTGAAGACACTCAGGGCGTCGGCACCTTCAGCGTCAGTTCCTTCACTATCGACCGTGAAAGTTACGGTCGCACCTAGGGACTTCCCGATCCAGTGGCGCTGCATCAGCTTGATCTTTTCCGGCCAGTCAATGCCAGCAAGACCTTCAGTGAGCCGGTCTGAGTAGGCGGTGATCCGCATGTTCCACTGCCGTAGCTTCCGGGTGAACACTGGGTAGTCGCCGCGTTCACTGCGGCCTTCAGAAGTCACTTCTTCGTTCGCCAGAACCGTGCCCAGTCCCGGGCACCAGTTCACCGGGGACTCTGACAGGTATGCCAGGCGGTGATCTGACAGGAACTCATACTGCTCGTCTTCCGAAAGCTCAGCCCACGGGCGCCCGTCAGGGGTCGGAACAGCACCGGACTCCAACTTCTCAACAAGCTCCGAGATGGGGCGCGCAGCACCCAGGGTCCCCTCACCGTTTTCGGCTTCGGGGTCGTACCAGCTGTTGTAGATCTGCAGGAAAATCCACTGCGTCCACTTCACGTAGTCATCGTCAATAGTGGCAAAAGCACGGCGAGGGTCATGGGACAGGCCCAGGCGAGACAGTTGCCGCGAGTACACCTCAATCGCGTTCTCAGTCGTGATCCGCGGGTGTTGCCCAGTTGAGATCGCGTACTGCTCGGCAGGGAGCCCGAACGCATCGTACCCCAGCGTGTAGAGGACGTTCTTGTCTTTCATCCGCTGGTAGCGCGCCAAGATGTCGGTTGCGATGTAGCCCAGCGGGTGCCCGACGTGGAGGCCGGAGCCTGAGGGGTAGGGGAACATGTCCATGACGAACCACGGCTCTTTTTCGGCTCCCGGGCCCGCCAAATCCCCCACCGGGTTGTCCGCGTTGAAGGTGCCGTGCTCTTTCCACTGCTGCTGCCAGTAGTTCTCGATTTCTGCGGCAAGTTCCGGCGTGTAACGGTACTTTGGTTCGCCCGGTTTCTGCTCAGGCGCAGCAGTGAAAGGTTCAGACATTTTTCCCCCTGGAAACTGTACGCAGACAAGGTTAGCTCACCAGTTCCGTTGCTGTTGCGCGCCCTCAGGTGACGGCCGCGAACAGGCAGACCCCGAGCCCACTATCCCTGCAGCCAGGCCAACAGCTCCTGAGGCTGTCGCGCCAGCTGGAAGTACGACGTAAGCGAGACCTCCATGCCGTGAGCCTCAGCCTCCCGGACGGCTTGGGCTAGTTCTTCAGATTCATCTAGCGCATCGGCTCCTGCTTCCGCCAGAAAGGGGTGCACGACCAGCGCAACCTTGGCGCGCCTCCTGTTGCACAGTCCTGGCACACCCCCGAAAGAAGGAGCTTCCATGCGAAGGCTCACAGCCAGCTCTTGCACAAGCTTCTTTTCCAGTCGTGAGTACGCATGCAAGTCGGGTTGCTCCCCAAGCAGAACTGCCGCCAAGTCCTGGGCCAATCGCCAGTCCAGGAGCGCTTGCCATCTCCAGTTCAAGTGGTCACGCAGACACCTGTTGCAACTCGAGTCGCATGGGTCTGTCCCGTGGCCACGTTTCAAGAAGTCCGGAATGCCGCGCAGATACTCGACAATGTCCTGGCTCACTGCGAACGCGTACCCAGCCCCGTTCTCGATCACGTCGGCAAGGAAAAAACCACCGACGACGTGGCCATCACGGACGACTGGCGCAAGCCCCACCTCGAACTCCCCCGGTTCCACGTCGAGCCGAGTGGAAGCTAAGGAGCGCAGTGCGAACGCCAAGGACGCCCACGCTGCACGCCCAACTCCACTCAGTGGGTTGATCCGAAACCCTTCCGGAACAGTCAGGGGACTGACCAGCAGTGCGTCGGTAGTTCGCTTCGCCATGAAGGCGACGTTGAGCGCTTTGTCACCCTCCCTATACCAGCCGGTCGTCCCGGCACGCTTCATCTCATAAGGCTCAGTCAGGAAACGTTCATCTATCCAGCCGTCCTCAGATTCGCTTTCTCGACGTGCGTGGACCAGCGTGAAGGGCAGTCCTGCGTTCGAGGAGATCGAGTAAACACCTGTTTTTTCCAGGAGTGGCGCAGACATGTTTGCGATGTTGCGCGGCTGGGGCGCAGCGAAACCTATTTTGGGGAGCGTCGAGCGCACGCCTCCGCGGCGAGCCCCATCGTAGGGGCGGCCCTTGTACGACGTCCTGTAGGCGATGGGTTCCACCACGTCATACTTCTTGTACGTGGGTTCCGTTGCCCCGCAAACGGCGCAGGACGCTGGGAAAGCCGAAGCGTCCTCTTGAGGCTTTCCCTCCACATTTACGGTCAGGCAGGCTCCACAAACACCTGCCGTCCAGGGACCCTTGTATGCCTTGCCCGGGCCACTCCACTTCTGGGCGTCACCGGTGATGCCAATCGGGACGTGGACCTTCTTGTCTTTTACTAGTTCCGTCCCCGGAGCGTATTCGCTGACTGCAATGTTCGCAGCACGGTCGACGTAGTCTCCGCCAAAGAAGCCTTGCGGCTTGTCCATGTAAAGACGGCGCACATCAATCGGGAAGCCGTACAGCGGCAGCACCCCGCTGTTCGCGAGCACCTCAGAGAGAGGGTCTTTAGGTGAAGCGTCCCTGCAAGCGAAATCCACCGTCTCGAGCAAGGAATCAGAGATTTCTTGACCAACGTCTTGTGGATCCTGGACTCCCGTGTTCCTCAACGCGTCGCCGAGTAGCGTCGATTCCCCGTAACCTTCCGCAAGTAGCTCCCGAACGAGGATCCGTGCCGGGCCCTCCTGCTCTTGCGTGCCCCAATCCTCGACCTTCCCGTACTGTCCGGTCACGGCCCGCCCAAGATTGAAGGAGGTGGGGCCCTGGCGGAAAGCAAGGTTCAGGAACTCGGCTTGGACCGCACGCTGCCCAATTGTTTTGCTGGCTAGGTCCACCGCTGGGATCGGGAGGTCCCCTCCGACCAACTCCCCGAAGTTCGCAAGGTAGTACTTGTCGTGTCCTCTCTCCATGCGGGCGAGCGTGAGAGCGTAAGAGATGGCAGCGTCTCTACGCCCAGCTCTGCCAACGCGTTGTTGGTAGTTGAATCTTTGGGGAGGGACATTGGCCAGAAGAACCGCTTTGAGAGCACCAATGTCAATCCCGACTTCCATCGTCGTGGTCACGGACAGCGCATCAATCCCCTGGGCCAGAGCAACCATCGGTGGCCGCAGAAACACGTTTTGAAACTCTGCCTGCCGGAACTGCTGCTCGGTCCTCTCGGTTTGGCCGGTTAGTTCTTCAACTCTCAGGCGCTTTATCTCGGCGTCCGTGTGGGCGTGCCGTTCCGGCCACGCTACTGGATCTCCCAGAACCGCGTAACAGTTTATGCAGACACCCGCTGAAGGATGGGCGTGAGAAGTCAGGCAGGCCGAGCACTGCCACTGTTTGTCACCGGCAGTGACAACCACCAGACGGTTGCGATCAAGCACCAGCGAATCGCCCTGCCCACGATCGCCTGATTCTTGTAAGACCTGACGCACTTGGTCCTCTAGAACTACTTTCGGGACACCTTTTTCCTGGGCAACGGCCTCCAGGTACTTCTTGAGTACTCCGGGAAGCGAGGCGCTTGAACGGTAGTCGGATTGTCCTCGAATCCGACGGGCCCGCCCCATTATCCGCACGGCCGAAGCAACCACCTGCCTACTGTCTTCCTTTGGCAGGCAGGAAAGCACGTCGAAATCGTTGAGTGAAAGATACGCGACGCCTTTGCTCTCAATCCCGCGGTGACCCGGGGCCAGGAGCACATTCACCAGTTGCTTGCCAGACTCTTCCAACAGGTCCTGGCGCGCTTCCCTGTTTTCTGCGTCCACAAGATCAGGCTTCACCGCTTCGTCATCGCCCCAGTGGTAGACCTCGAACCACTGTTTGCCCCGCAACTCCCCGTCATAAGCCGTTCCTGCGGGGGACTGACCAACGGCGACTAGCCTGCTCTCAACTCGACGAAGCAGGTCTCGGAAAGGCAGTCCACTGCGACCCGCATCAAAATCTTTCAGTGTGCGCAGGTGCCTGGGATCTATTGGCTCGTCGGAGGCTTGGGCAATGGCGACCTCCATCCAAGCCTCATGGACTGCGGGGTATTCAACCTTCAGCACCTCTCTCTCTGATGCTGACAGAGCCTTTCGAGTCCCGTCTTCCTTCAGCAACGGCGGGAACTCTGTCTTCTCACGGAGCGCGAGTTCCGTTATCGCTTGCAGCAGCTTGGTCTGGTGCGCACCCTCGAGGTCTGCTGCCGCCCGGGCTGCGCCTTGCCGGCTGTCAGAGAACACCACGAGCTTTGAATCATCTTGGCCCAGGTGGTCCCGCAAGACTTGGGTGCCGATCTCGCTGAGGGGCCCTATGTAGATCGATTGACTCACCAGGGGCGATCTCGCGGTTGCCATTTCCAATGGGCGCGACGGGTTCCGACTATCCGAACCGCACTGAGGGCACATAGTGGGCAATCCTGGGAGTTTCCGAGTAGCAGGCGTGACCCGAAGCAGGTAACCGGTCGGCGGCCTGCCCCTCTGAGCTGCGGGCGTTCGCAACTGACCCGTTGACGGGTCGTAGCTGGTTCGCTCAAAGACCAGCTCCGCACGCTGTCGTTGCTTGGTTCCGCCAGAAGGCAAGGTGGCAGAGGTGCTGGCATGCGGAACGGTGGAAACGTCTGTTGGCCAGTAAACCCTGTAGGACTCAGCATCCTTCGCTACATGTGCAGCCTCTGGGAGATCGTCGAGTCGAACCGCTGAGGGGAGCAAAAACTCCGCCGTCCTGTCATTGGTTCCGTAGCCTCCCAGGAATGCCTCCCCGCAGTCCCGACAGACCAAGAGTTCCAGAACGCGTGCCCCACAGTCGCACCTCATGCGTGCGTCTGTGTAAAGCTTCCCTGCAACCCTGCTACCCCCACTAACCTCAGGCACCTCTGAACAATTCGGGTCCGAGCAAGCCCAAAGATCACTCACTGTACTGGCGATTACGTGTGTGCGGAACTTGACTGGCGCTCCCGCTGCTGCCGACCGCTCAACGAGTTGGTCCATGAGGTCGGATCGTTCACCGGTTTCTCCGAACATGCGCGTGAGGAGGTCCGGCAATGCCACTGGGCCTTGCTCCGGCGTGCCGACACGGCAGACCTCACCCAAAGCGCGGTGGACCTTCTCTGCTTCACCATCGGTGAGAGGGCCTTGAACTCGGGCAATCTCGGTCAGCTCGCGTCGTTTCTCCTGTTGTTCACCTTCATTGAGAGGATCACTGGACGCGGGAAACTGGTATTGCCCTTCTAGGATCTCAAAGGACTCTTCCTGCCCGAAGAACTGCTCCAAGAACTCTTCGGACTTGGTTCCGTTAGGGAGACTGGCTGACGTGGTGATAACTGACAACTGATCCGGGTTCTTGCTGAGCCCCAACCTCGCAAGCAAGCGACGTAGCAGGTAGGCGGTCTCCGTCCCGGCGGTCCCTCTTTGCAAGTGGAGTTCGTCAACCACCAGCGTGAACTTGTTGTCTGGTGATTCTTCGAGCCAGTTCTTGGTGAGCTCCAACATGTTCTGCTCGTCTTCCCGGCCGAGCATAATCGAAAGCATGCTGAAGTTCGTGATCAGAATGTCCGGGGGCGCAAGCTGCATGTCCCAGCGAGTCAGCATTTCTGCGCCGCCCGCTCGGGGGAAGTAGTGGCCGGATTCTTCGAGTCTGGCTCCTAGGGAAGCCCTTGTCTTTTCTGTTCGGCGGAGCCCGTCGGCAAGCTCTCTCTCCACCGATTCGGCTCGTCTTGCCCCCGAAACACCAGGTCGGGGTCTGGACGGCTGGGAAGCGCTAGTGTAGCGCCCGAAGTAGAGTCTGTTGCCCCCTATGTGCTGATCCATCCAGCGGTGGGCATCGTCCGAATCTAATAGCTTCCGCAAGCGCTTCATCTGGTCTTCAGCGAGCGCGTTCATCGGGTACAGCACCAATGCCCGGATTGCACTGCTTCGCCCTTCGGACTCGCGAGAGCAGCGGAACGGCTGTCCTGGGACCTGCCACCAACGAGTGAACGCGGATGGTGACGCGGGCGCCCAATTCTGAGCCTCCTTCAGCAAGCGTGCGACTATCGGCATCAGGAATGCTTCTGTCTTACCTGAGCCGGTCCCAGTAGCAACTGCAACATTCTTCCCCCGCATGCTGGCAATGAATGCCTGGGCCTGGTGCTCGTACGGATGCGGCACGCCGTCAGGAAGGATCCGTCCGGACGCAAAGTCGGCAAAGAGCGGGAGTCCAGCGATCTCACCAAGTTCGGCCAAGCCCAGATCAGAGGTTTTGTAGGGCGGGACGTACTCGACATAGGGGGTTCTTACCAGAGCGTCCTCTGCTTGAAACGCTTGACGTCGCCGGTCCGCAAGGTCGCGATTGCGGAGCTCCAGAGACTTGTCGAAATAGTCGACAATGCTGTCTCTCAGCGCACTTTGAAACCCGGACAACGTACCAGCGCCCTGGTCACTCATTTGCTTCTCTCCCCCGCAGCCGTTGCACTTCAAACGACTCCCTCACTCAAACTCGAGACCCTCTAGTTCAGCGGCCCAGTCCCGCTTAGACCTAGACCAGGTGTGACCCATCTTTCGGCTGACCGCCGAAGCGACGCTTACGGGCACGTTCGTGTAGACCCGCCACTGTTTTGGTTCCTGATTCGGTCGTTTCCTTTGGCTTGCTGACCGGGGCGTGCGCCCTTGTCGCTCAACCGCGACCCGCGGCAACAGCCCCGAACGCATCACAAGGAACTCTTCGAGTCGGGGTGGCAAAGGCAGAGCGTCCCAGACCGCAAACCTGTCTTTCCGGGGCACGACGCCGAACAGTTCCTGAGTCGGAGTCGCCTGATGGAAACCCCAGAGCCCGTTCACCCAACCGCAGTCAGTCAGCATTTCTTCTTCAGCAGACCACCACAGGTACTTCCTGCCTCCCGTTACGGAAGCGCGGAGGAACGTGTCCTTGTCCAGTGACGGGAGAGTCCCGTCTAGGCGCTTCCACCGACCACCCGGCAACCCACTCGATGGAACGAATCGGCTGACGTTTCCCCTGAGGCTCTCAGCCGAAACTCGCTTGTCTAGGTCGAGTAGCGAATCCCTCAAGTCAGGGAACGACTCCAGCTCGCGAATGCTGGGGTCGAAGAATTGAAAGCCAAGCTCCCGTGCCTGCTGGCCAGGAGAACGCGACCTGCTACCCAGCTGAACGAACACCGTGCGCGGGGCGATCGGAAGAACCTTCTTCTTGTCTCTCGGGTGCTCACGGGTCTGAACTACGTCGTACTCATAGACGGCCTGTAGAGCCTGGTCCTGCTCAATGTTGCCAGCACCTTCGCCCGACGCCAAAACCCCGATCATGCCTTGCCTGCGTTCTCCCCCAATCGCGCACAGCGCTTCTGAGTCCGGAAGCCACGTCGCGTTCGCTGGCCGCACGAAGATCTTGGATCCAGACCTGGCAACGTGGCCCAGCGCTTCAAGATCTCTGATCGTCTGAGTGAAGTCCGGACTGTCAGGGAACCCTGCCAAGTCACAGAGCCACTCAAACGCCGCTTTGACGGTAGACGACAACGCCCCCCTGTCGCCCTTTTCGGTGAGCCACCAGAGCAACCATTCGTATGGGTTCGGCATGTGCTCGTCTGTGATGTCCGCCCGCGCCTCCCTGGCAACGGGAGGCCTAGCAGTGTCTATTGCCTGTTTCTGCGTGCCGCGCGTGCCCTGCTCTTGAGAAATCTGTCTAGAAGATTCTCTCCTGGTGGCAAGCGTGAACCTGGTGAGGTCGTCATCGACGAAGCGATACTCTTTCGACCCACTGAGAAGTTGCATCAACTGGTGCGACGTGGCATCGCGTATCAGCCTGACCCTTGACGACTCCTTGAGGGACCTGAAGTTCCCCTTGCGTTCCAAGATCTTCCAGGCCTTGTCTGGAGCCGAACGAACAGCGAAGACAAACGCCTCCTTCTTCTGTCCTGGAAGTGGGAAGATCCAGTCGAACCAGGATGAGTCAAAGAAGCGTTCAAAGAGTGGAAAATCTCCACCGGACTCCCGGAGAATTTTCAGCCAGTACCGGTTTTCTGGAGAAGGAACGAGCTCGAAGACTTTGTGGTCCTGATCGATCATTAGCACCTGTGGCGAGGTGTTCCTTTCCAGACTAAAACGAATGATGTGGTCCCGGGCATGCCGACTCTGCTGTGGTGCAGGTAAAGGGGCGGCTGAGGGAGCCTGGCTATAGATGTTGGAATAGTTAGTGTGGTCACCAATCGTCACTTCTATAGAGTGATCACCGGGATCCAGTGTCTGGGACTCCAGTCTGTAAACCATTTCTCCTGCGACCCCATCGAGGGTCAAGTCAGAAACTCTGCGGCCGTCCAGAACAATCCGGGGTTCTTCACCAGCGTTCATTACCTGCTGCGTCGCGTCAGCGGTGATCCGCACATCCGGTTCGAACCCGTTCACGAAGGTGTTGCCGTTTAGCCGAAGTCCACCAACCAACTTGTGATTGCGCGGGGCACGAACCGGGGCTTCCTTGCCGAACAGCGGCGCCAGGGCTTTGCCAGGGATGAAGGCTTCCCTATCAAACGCAAGCCACCAGTAGCCGTCACCGGGACTTTCCAGAAGCGACCACCTGTCCTGGTCCGCACCTAGGCGCGACGCGAGCCGCTCGGGCAACTGAGAGGTTTCTTGCGGGCCAACCAGAACCATGTTCTCCGCGCCCGGGTCGAGGGCTTGCACCCCCACCCATGACTGTCCCCGAGGGTCTTCAACGAAGAAGTAGATGCCGTCTTCTGGGGGCTGCCAGCTCACCGTCCAGTGCTCAGTGAGTTTCCACCCTTCGATGGATTCTCCGAGCCATGAGTCCGGCAGCGACTGTTCGGCCGTTAGGTAGAAGTACGCATCTGAGTCGGCAACTTCGTGTTCGATCTGGTCAAGGTCGAGCATCTTTGCTCCGGTGGTCCCGCTTAAGTGAGCCAGGGGGACAACCAGACTCAGTTCACCGGATTCGGGGCCACCGTACCCCGGCTCCCAGAGAGGAACCGCCTCGAGATGCTCCTGCTTCCCGCCAGCCCCTTGCTCTTCGTCCCAGTAGTTCCTGGCCGCCACGAGCGCGGCACCCAGCTCGTCGCGCAGTCCCCCGTTCGCGCACACTTCAGCGAGCCGCCCCACAGATGGTTGTTGCTGAACCCAAAGATATAACGCCTTCACGAGGTCTGCACCACTCGCGTCAGTCGGAATCGACGCCCCTTCCGACTGGAAAAACGCATACAGGTCTTGTTTGTCGCCGTGGCGCAGGAACGCTTGGGAGCGCGCGTACCCCTGGTTCGGGTAACTACCTTCGTCCGCAGTGGGAACCCCGTACTGACTTCCTTCGTCAGTGGTTAGCCACTGGTTCCAAATCGACCAAACAGACCGCATTTGGTCGTAGCCCGGAGGCATCCCGTTACCCGCTCTCCCCAACCCGAGCAGCGCCCGCTGGCGTCTGTAAACGTTGTTGGAACTAGCACCCAGCGGCTCTAACGTCACGGCCAAAACCGTTATTGCCAGCGTGGCCAAGAATGGCGGGACGCCAATAAAACCGTCGTTCTTCCAACGAACCGCCAATCGGAATGCGTCGTCAAACGATGTGCGCCCGTACGCTTCAGTGAAATCAGCTAAAGCTTCGTCGGGATCGTCGATCCCGGAGACCTGCGCCAATACATGGTCGTCAACGTAAAAATAGAGCGGGTCCCCTGGATGCCCGACGTCTTTGACGAGGTGTTGGAATAGGGCTTCGTTCCAGTCTTGAAGGTTCACGCGTCTTCTGCCTGTCTAACCACGATGTTGCGTCACTGTGTCTACCTGCAACGATATCGTTGCCCGCCGACTTTTAGGACGGGCTGATGAAAGGCGCTCTAACCCCCGGGAGCTGAGCCCACCACAGACTTCGGGGATGCCACTGAGCCATGCGGACAAACACCTCAGGCCAATCCCTAGGTAGCGGGTTCCCCGCGACCGACCAGACCCGGGCACAATGGGGTCATGGCAACAATTTTCGAAATGATCCAAGCTGGCAAGATCCCCGGGAGTTTCGTCTGGGATGACGATCTCTGTTTCGCGA
>CAYFRQ010000053.1:0-11905 GCA_964345615.1 uncultured Actinomyces sp.
AGACCTCGCGGACCTCTTCAGGGATCTCGATGTACCGCTCAGTTGAAAGTTCCTGTTCTGCAAGAGCGCGCGGGAACAGGGCCTGCAGGTCCTGAACCGTCACGGGTTCCTTGGTAGCAGGGTTTAGGTGAGGAGGAATGGGCTCAGGTAGGTCAGCGGAGATGTTGTACCAGGCTTTGGGGACCTTTGGGAACCGATCGGTCTGTTCTTCTGTGCTGGCTGCAGTTGCGCCAGCCTTGGTCGCATCAGCCTGGGTGGTGTCCTTCTGTGGGTCGCCCTGATCACTCATTCACTTGCCTTTGTTAGCTGAACCATGAAACTTGTTTTAGCCTTCCGGCGTCACAGAATCGTAGCGCGGCCCGTCCGACCGCGCGCAAGGCGCCCGAAAAGGGCATGAGGCTTTTAAGATGGGGGAATGCAGAACTTTCTGGTAGGTACTCTGGCCGTTGCCTCAGGTCTCGGTTTCCTATCTGCCATGTTGGTATGGCGGGAGAAGTCACAGCACGTGCGCTTTTGGTGGTCAATGATCGGGGTGGGGTCCTTCGCGGTCAGCTCCACCTGCCTAGCGGGCCTACTGCTCCGCATGCACACGCGTTCCTGGGGCCCGATCTGGGCCGCCGTTGCAGTTGTCGTTATCGGCCTAGTTTTCTGGATTTTGCTCTTGATCGGGAACTACGCGCGGGACCACGGCACGGACTCCCTCCGCACGCGGCTCCGACTGGCAGGGCGGGTCTGTCTGCCCGGCTGGAGGAGTCTTGGAGGAGCGTCTTACCACGCGGAAGACGTGCGGGAAGCCGGCAGAATCAACATGGTCATCAACGTTGGGGCCGCGATCCTAGTGGTGCCGGGAATCGCTGGGGTCCTGATCGTTGCGATCCTGATGAACGTCCGCGACAGCGAAACCTCTGACTTTCTTTCCCACGCCGTTGGCTACTACACGTTGCTGCTCGCAACTGCGTGGACCGTCTCTTACCTGCTCACCATTCTTTTGGTCACCATCGTTCAGGTGGTACGAGGGAACAAATCCGAAATCACCCTGACTAAGGTGGCGATCAGCCTGGGGACGTGGGCTGGTCTTGGCGCTGCCGGGGGCGTTTTCGTTGGGACGCTGATCCCCCTGGTCGTCGTGCCCCTTGCAAAAGGGGGCTTCCACGCACTCGGGATCTCGCTCCTGGACTCTATCTCCCCATCCCTGCTGCTCGACATCTCAACCGCGGGCGCTGTCTTCGGCTTCCTGGTTGGTGAAGTGATCTCTTTGGTTCAAATCTCTGGAGGCGAACAGAACCTGTACGTTAAGGCTGTTGCACCTCCAATCGTGTTTGCCGGCTTCACAACCGTTCTGGGCGTCGCGGGGCTGACCCCGGGGAAACTATCGGATTCGCTGTCAACCGAATACAAGAAGACGGTCCTATCCGCAGCCGACCTGAAGTCAACCGACCACTTCAAAACGGCGCTCAGCGAAGGCCTGGATACTCAGTCTGGGTGGGCGAACGCGGTCGCAGGGTTCGATAAGGGCGGCTGGAACACCATGGTCGACCACTACATTTTCTACCTGGCCACGTGGGTTGTCGCGGTGCTGGTGGTCCTATTCTCACTGACCCTGGCGATCCACGAACGGGAAGAAGTCCTATTGAGTGGATTTCGGGATTCAACGCCCGCAGCCAAAGGTGGGGTGGAACTTGCCCCAGTCGTTCCGGGGGAAGCTGAAGGTGAGGTCAGGGCGGAAGCGGAAGCCGAGGCCGCGGGGGAGTATGGGGTCACTGTGCCTGAAGAGCGCCGCGAGGTGCGGGCGAGCAAGAAGACTTCAGATCAGGTTTAGGGTGCGCAACGCGTTTTGAACCCCGTGGTTGTCGACGCCGGTCGTAACCAGGTCCGCGCGTTCCTTCAGTTCCGGTTCCGCGTTCTCCATGGCAACCGCGGTGCCAACCACATCGAACATTTCAACGTCGTTGTGGCTGTCGCCGATCCCAATAGACCTTTCTGGGCTCACTCCCAGATGGTCAAGCACAAGCTCTATTGCGGTCCCCTTGGTGATCCCCTTCGGACCGAGCTCGCCTGTCGTGCCCAAAGAAGTGTTGATGCTTCCATCAACGACGTGGAAACTGTCGCCCAGCGCCTCACGGGCTTTGATGACAACGTCCGGGTCCGGACTGTTGAATACGGTTTTGGTCACTTTGGAGTGGTCCAGCTCTGAGAACGGAGGGAAGTCGCTAACCCACTCAAGGATCGCCAAATCCTCTTCCTTAGCGCCCTCACTCTTGAGGTGTCGCTGCAGATCCCTCACGGAGTCGACGAAGTCTTCGGAAACGTAACTGGTTCCCGTCGTCTGAACCATGTAGGTGATACCGGCTTCGTCAAAGTAGTTGAAGACCCGGTCCGCTTCCTGTCTTGTGAAAGTGTGTTCCAGGAGTTCCTGGTCCCCAACCAAGACTGTCCCGCCACTGTCTGTGACCGCGCCGTCAAAGCCGATCTCAAGGACCTGTTCAGGAACAATGTCGAGGGAGCGGCCGGTTGCTAAGAAAACCAGGTGCCCCTTGTCGCGGGCCGCCCGGATCGCCATGCGTGTCGTCGGGTCCAAGACTTGCGAATGGTCAAGAAGGGTGCCGTCCACGTCAACGAAAACCACTCTTGAGTGGTCTTTAACAACAGGATTTGGAGAGAAAGTAGGAAGGGGCATACGGCGATTGTCCCAAGAGGCCAGCGCGCCTGGCAAGGCCGTGGGGAGTGTATCTGGTCCCAAGGCGACCTAGGCAGCAGGTATCTGTAGGGTGATCGTGCCTGTAAAATAGGCGCAAAGTAAGCCGCAAGTGCGGCGGAAGCGGGGACAACCATGCGCGTTGGCGTGCCTAAGGAAACGAAGAACAACGAGTACAGGGTCGCACTGACACCAGCCGGTGCAATGGAACTGGTAGCAAACGGACACCAGGTTTTCATCGAGGCGTCAGCGGGAGAGGGATCGTCAATCAGTGACGAGCAGTACAGTAAGGCGGGCGCAACCATTCTGCCTAAGGCAGAAGAAGTCTGGGAGATCGCCGACCTCATCTTGAAGGTCAAGGAACCCATTCCGTCGGAGTACCCGTTCCTGCGCCCAGGCCAAATCCTTTTCACGTACCTGCACCTTGCCGCGTCGAGGGAACTAACCGAAGCCCTATTGGCCTCAGGTGTAACTGCTGTTGCTTACGAGACCGTTCAGCTTCCGGATCGCTCACTGCCGCTATTGATTCCCATGTCTGAGGTTGCTGGCAGCCTGGCCCCTCAGCTTGGCAGCTATTTCCTAACCAAACCTCAGGGGGGACGCGGGATCCTGCTTGGAGGGGTCACCGCGACTCGGCGTGCAAAGACGGTTGTGATCGGCGGGGGAGCTGCCGGTGAACAGGCTGCAAAGATCGCACTGGGTTTGGGCAGTGACGTCACCATCATTGATATTTCGATCCCCAGGTTGAAGCAGCTTGAAGACGTGCTTGGGTGGCGTGTGCAGACCCGCACTTCCAACGTCATGAACATTACGGAGGCGGTCACTGAGGCTGACCTTGTCATTGGTTCAGTTCTGATCCCCGGGGCCCGGACCCCCAAACTGGTGACCGAGGACATGGTGAAGAACATGAAACCGGGGTCGGTTCTGGTTGACATTGCGATTGACCAGGGCGGGTGCTTTGAGCTGTCGAAGCCAACTACCCACGATGATCCTGTCTACCGGGTTCACGGGAGTCTCTACTACTCGGTTACGAACATGCCGGGTGCGGTACCAGAGACATCGACGTACGCCCTCACGAACGCAACCCTGCCCTACGTTGTGAAGCTTGCAAACCACGGGTGGGAAGAAGTCGCGAAACTGGACGGGGCGCTAGCGAAGGGACTGAACGTTTATCAGGGAGAACTTGCCCACCCGGGGGTTATCGAGGCTTTCCCAGACCTGACTTAGGCCGGCTTTTGGCTCAGCTACTGCCAGGTGAGGCCGCCGTCGGGCGAACGCAGAATGGCATCTCCAGCCCACAGCCACACGGCTCCTGTGGCATTCCCTGCGATGGCGGCCTCACCCGTGGCAGGCACGCAAACGCCCGATTCGACCGTTAGATCGCCCGCCAACCTGGAAACCTGGGTTCCATCGCAGTTGTCGAGGCCACTTTGGGCAAGAAGATAGGTATCTGCAGAGACCGTTACTGACTGGGATCCTGGGAAGACATCGCTGTGCGACCAAGACAGGCCGGAGTCTCCGGTCACGGCAAGACTCCCGTCCTGGCAGAGTGCCAGGGCCGAGCCCGCTGAAAGAGACGTCAGCCTGGCGACTGGGCAGGGCGCTGCGACCGGGCCCACGTCAGGAGCGTTCACCGTCTCACCGTCATCAGCGTGAACGTACCAGGTGGTTTGCTCCCCGCCTTCGGCAATCTCCCAGTAGTCACCAAAACCGTAAGACTGGGCCACGACGGTCTGACTGCAGTTACCACTCAGCTGTGCGACAGCCAGCACATAACCTTCGGTTCGGGCAAGGATCCGGGAGATCCCAGACAGCTCTTCGCCAGCATTCACCGCGCTCCAAGTGGCGCCTCCGTCCCTGGTCACCTCAAGGTTTGCGGGGGTGTTCGGGCAGGGGCCGCCTTGCGAACGGTACGCGGTCTCGTTGTCCGAGGCTGCGAGGACTCGCCCTAGAGCTGGCACCTGGTAGTGTCCCGGCTCTTCGGGTTCGGGGACTTCCTCTGTCTCCTCTGGCTCGGCCAGCGGCGCCGACTGGGCCACCTCCACATATCCGGGTGTATCGCCTGCGGTCGCAACAACCGGCTTGGATGAACGCATGGCGATCAGAACCAAAACCACGGTAAGAACCGCCAGCAAGCCTATGCCTAGCGCAGTAAACCAACGGCGCTTTGTGTCGATATCGCGGGTAGCACGCGCCACTTTTCCTCCAAACGCAACGGTGTTATCGAGCTTATTACAGGAATCCGCTCAGCCCACCCTAAGAAAGGGTGATGCCCACTGCATTCCAGTGGGCCGCCCGGTGATGATTACAGTGTTAGGATCATTGCGGTTCAATCCGCAAACGTCAGGATCTCTAGTTGGAACTACAGGACTATCTGCGGATCTGGCGCAGAAACTGGATCCCAATCGTCGTCGTCACGTTACTTGCGACCGCTGCGTCCGCCCTATGGTCAATGACGCGCCCACCTGTCTACGAGGCGAAGACGCAGCTCTATGTTTCTGTCCGCGCAGGGGACGCCTCACTTGGTGAAATGCAACAGGGCGCAAGCTTCGCAAAACAGCTGGTGAAAAGCTACGTCGACATCGTGGGCACTGCGATCGTGACGGAAGGGGTTTCAGAAGCCTTGGGCGGCGACCCGACCCCGGCGGAACTCTCCAAGCAGCTCACTGCAACCAACCCCAGTGACACCGTGCTCATTGAGATTGCAGCGACTGACGATAATCCTGAGCTGGCCGCGGAAATCGCCAATGTTACTGCGTCCCTCTTCTCAGACGTCATCACGAACCGGCTTGAGGCGCCGACCGAGGGCTCCCCAGCCCGTGTCCACATCGACGTGGTTGAGCCGGCAACCGTTCCCGCCGCCCCCATTAGCCCTAACGTTTCTAGGAACGTCACCCTTGGCTTCCTGCTCGGGCTAATGCTGGGACTTGGTCTCGCTGTTCTTCGCTCAGTGATGGACACAAAGATCCGTAACCGCAAGGAAATCGCAGCCATAACCAGCGACCCGGTTTTGGGTCGGATCATTTTCGACCCGAACTCGGCCAAACATCCCCTGATTGTTCACGATGACCCCCGCAGTCCGCGCTCCGAAGCCTTCCGGACCCTGCGCACTAACCTGCAGTTCCTGCGAGTTGAGGGAAACCCACGCAGTTTCGTCATTACCTCTTCCGGTCCCTCTGAAGGGAAGACGACGACGGCCGCCAATCTAGCTGTTGCACTTGCTGAATCGGGTTCGACAGTCTGCATCGTCGACGGAGACCTCCGGAAACCGCGGATAGCGGAGATGTTCGGTGTTGAAGGAGGCATCGGTGTCACCGACGTCCTGATAGGACGCGTCGAGCTTTCGGACGCACTGCAGCGGTGGGGGAACCCGAATCTGTTCCTGCTCCCCGCAGGCCACCGACCCCCAAACCCCTCTGAACTTTTGGGTTCAAATGAGATGGCCTCCCTGCTGGAGCGACTGAAAGTGGACTTTGACTACGTGATAGTCGACGCTCCGCCGGTCCTAGCAGTGACAGACGCCGCCCTTATCGCGAAGGAGGTCAGCGGAGCTCTGATGGTCGCAGCCGTCGGAGTCGCGCGTAAAGATGGCTTCGCGGATGCGCTGGAATCGATGAGCAAGGTCGATGCGCGAGTCCTGGGCATCGTCATGACGATGGTCCCCGCAACCGGGGTCGACGGCTACGGGTACACCGCGTACGCCTACGGTGAGCTACACCAACCTGCAGGCCCAGTACAAACGCCAAGTGCCGGTGGTAAGTGGAAGCGACTTACTGACGGGGAGCAGACCGAGGTCTAGCGTTTTGTTTCACATCCTGACGGTCTGCACCGGCAACATTTGTCGTTCGCCGCTTGCTGAGTCCATTCTCCGAATCGACCTGGACCCCAAGGTTTTTACCATTTCCTCTGCCGGGATTATGGCTGTCGAAAATGGTAAAGTTCCCGATCCTCAGCTAAGGATCGCAAAAAGCGTTGGGGTCACCGACCTTGAGCGTCACCGCGCCACGCAAATCACCGCAGGAAAGATGGGGATCTCCGACTTGATCTTGGGTCTTTCCAGGGGCCACAGGAAGCGGATTGCCAGGATGGAACCCACTGCCCTCCCCAGGCTTTTCACTATGCGGGAGTTCGCACACCTGGCCCAATATGTGACACCGGACGACATTGAAGAGCAGATTGAGGGTGCTTCATCGCCGCTCCACGCTGCGGTTGCTGCGGTGAACGCCAAACGCGGCATGGTGACCCCTGTGCTTACCGGAGACGACTTAGACGTCGTCGACCCTTTCAGGCAGTCACGTAGCGTTTACAAAGAATCTCGAGACCAACTGGTCCCAGCTACCGAGGTTACGGCCGCCTTTTTGCAGGGAGTGGTTGACATCTTCGGTGGGGCGGAGCTTCGCCCGGAGCCGCGAGAACTCACCGAACCGGACATCGTCAGTCAGGGGATTCCAAAAGTGCCCAACTTCCCAAAGCGCGCAGAACTCCGTCGCCTGGGGTTGCTCAAGTAAACGGTTGTGGGCCAGGAGCCCGGTTCGGGGCATCTTTTTCGTCTGTTACGGTAGGCGAGGTGAGATTTTCAGGCCTCCGACTTAGCGGTTGGTGGATAGTCCTTAAAGTCTGTTCTGTGATCCCGCCTGTGGGACCAGGTTTCCTGGTGCCACGATCCGCCCCGGGAGCGGGGGAAGCTAGCCAAACTTTTGTCGATGCGACTTGATCGAAACAGTTCAGAGCACCCATCCGTCAGATTCGGCAAAACAGCCGAACCTATCCCCCAGAAGCAGCCAACGCCGCTAAGGGACCTACTGTCAGCAAACGGTGTCCTTCACCCCGCACTACTGCCGGGGATCGCTGTCGATGAAGATGATGCGAAGCTCAAGACGAACTGGTGGGTGTTTGGAAGCGCTCTACTGGTCATCCTGGGCCTGGTGGCCTGGGGTCTCATCGATTCGGAAAGCCTGGGCGAAGCGGCGAGCGCCGGCGTGACCTGGGTGTCCACTTACTTCGGGTGGCTGTTTTCCGGGCTGACCGTTGCGGTGTTTGCGTTCATGCTGGTGGTGGGCTACGGGAAAAAGGGGCGCATCAAGCTCGGTACGGATGACGAAAAACCCGAGTTTTCGACAGGCTCCTGGGTCGCGATGCTGTTCTCTGCAGGTATAGGCATCGGGCTTTTGTTCTTCGGCCCCTACGAACCACTCCAGTTTTTCCTGGATCTACCGCCGGCATTTGATGTGGCTGCGGGTAGTCAGAAGGCAGCGAATGCCGCAATCGCTCAGACCTTTTTGCATTGGGGACCTCTGGCCTGGTCCTACTATGCGTTGGTTGGCGGAGCGATCGCCTACTCGGCGTACCGCCGGGGCCGCGCACCAATGATCTCAGCGATTTTTGCGCCAATCTTCAGCGAAAGACTTGCGGTTCCCCTGGGCCGAATCATCGACATCTTCGCCATCCTGGTGACACTGTTTGGCACCGCAGTCTCTTTGGGTCTCGGCGCGCTTCAGATAGCTCACGGAGCTGAGATCGTGACGGGTGCAGGCCCGTTTGGGAACTCGGCCATCATCATGCTGATGGTGGTGCTCGCCATCGCGTTCATAACCTCGGCAGTGTCTGGGGTCAAGCGCGGGATCAAGATGCTGTCAAACATAAACATGGTCCTAGCTGCAGGGCTTGGGCTCTTCGTTTTCATTGCCGGGCCGACGCTGTTCATCTTGAACTACGTCCCGAGCGCCATAACCACCTTCATTTCCTCGCTCGGTCCCATGCTTGCCGTTTCGGGTTCCGCAGGCCCCGAGGCCGCGCAGTTCATGGAATCCTGGACCACCTACTACTGGGCCTGGTGGGTTGCGTGGACGCCATTCGTGGGTATGTTCATTGCCCGGATCTCGCGCGGAAGGACCCTGCGGGAGTTCGTCACGGTCGTCATCATCATTCCCTCGATCGTCTGCCTTGTCTGGTTCTCCACGATGGGGGGAACAGCCATCTACATGGAGATGCGGGGAGCCGGCATCAGCTCTGTTGAGACCAGTCAGGAGTACCTGTTCAAGGTCCTGGACAACCTTCCCTTCACGAGTCTGATTTCGGTTGTTGCGATGCTCTCCCTGGTCATCTTCTTCGTGACCTCCGCCGACTCTGCCAGCCTGGTCATGTCGACTATCGCGTCTGGCGGGAAACCAAACCCGCCCAAGCCAATGACAATCACTTGGGGCGTTGCGCTCGCAGCGACGGGTATCACGCTCCTGATCGCCGGTGGTGAAGAAACAGTAAGCGCGCTGCAGGCACTGGTGACGATATCGGCGTTGCCGTTCGCCTTCGTTCTGATCCTGATGATGATCTCGTGGTGGAAAGAACTATCCACGGACCCCATGGTGATTAGGGACAAGTACGCCAGGGCTGCGATTGATGAGGGCGTGAGGCGCGGGATCCGGCAACACGGGGATTCTTTTGCCTTCTCCTCTGGCGCCACCGAGCCGGACAAGGGCGCTGGGAGCTGGTTTGACTCCCGTGACAACGCGCTTACCGACTGGTACCAGAGCGCGCGCGGGTCCGGGTCCGACAAGTAGGAATAAGCGCTAGGTTCGCTGTGGCCAACTGGGCTTGGTAAGTGTCTCCAGTCCCAGAACGTGGCGCCCTAGTGGCGGTACCATGATCCTTGGAAAGACAACACAAGGAGGCACAACAAGTGGCCGAAACCCAGGACAGCAAACCGAACAAAGCCGTGATCTTAGCTCGCGGACTCGGTTCGCGGATGCGCAAAGAATCGGAAGACGCAACCCTCACTGAAGAACAGCGTAAAGCAGCCGACAGCGGCGTCAAGGCGATGATCTCCATTGACCGCCCGTTCCTAGACTACGTAATCAGCTCACTGGCTGATGCAGGCTTCAGCGACATCTGCCTGGTTATCGGGCCCGAACACGACATGATCCGCGACTACTACGACAACGTCGATAAGTCTCGCGTGAACATTAGCTACGCCATCCAGGAAGAGCCCCTTGGAACTGCGAACGCAGTCCTCGCTGCTGAAGAGTTCGCGGACGGAGAGCCCTTCCTTGTTCTGAACTCTGACAACTACTACCCAACGGAGGCCTACAAACTGCTTCGCGAAGCGGGGAGTGCTGGTCTAATCGGTTTCGACCGTGACGCACTGTTCGAGCTGTCCAACATTCCGGATGAGCGAGTCGCAGCTTTCGCGCTTGCTACGGGTGACGAAAATGGCGACCTGGTTGATGTCATCGAAAAGCCCAACCCCGAGCAGATTGAAGCTCTTGGGGACGACGCCATGGTTTCCATGAACCTTTGGATGTACACCGAGCCCATCTTCGAAGCGGCTCGCTCCATCCCGAAGTCAGCCCGCGGTGAGTACGAACTGGTTGACGCCGTCCGTAAGTCGATGGAAAATGGCGAACCCTACAAGATCATCCCGCTCAAGGGCGCCGTCCTGGACATGTCCAACCGTGACGACATCGCCTCCGTCGCAGAGGCACTGACCGGGACTGAAGTCACCCTGTGACCTGGTTCGTTCCTGGACGGGTGGAGGTCCTAGGTAAGCACACCGACTATGCCGGTGGGCGCTCCCTGCTGATCGCTTCAGAGCAGGGAGTCCTAGCGACCGCCACGCCCCTTGAGGGCAAGGGTTTTTTCCGAGCTGAGTCGGGGGCGTCACCCGACGTGGTTGAGCTCCGCGCTACAGAACCCTCGCCGCTGGGAGCGGGACACTGGGGGAACTACATCCAAACCGTGGTCGACCGGCTCACGCTGAACTTCGGGCCGCTCGACTCAGCCGAAATCAAGGTGGAATCCACACTTCCCCTGGCTTCTGGCATGAGCTCATCGTCCGCGCTCATGGTTGCGGTCGCTCTAGCTATCGCTGATCAGAACGACCTTTGGGACCGGCCCGCTTGGAAAGAGAACATCAAGAACCGGCTGGACCTAGCTGCTTACGCCGCGACGATCGAGAACGGTGCTGACTTCAAGGGGCTGGCGGGCTCGAGCGGCGTGGGAACGTTTGGGGGCTCCCAAGACCACACCGCCATGATCAACTGCCACGAAGGTGAGCTGACGGCGTTCAGCTACTCTCCTCTGCGGGAGCACGCGTCAGTCCCGGTGCCGGAAGGCTACTGCTTCGCTGTCGCAGTGTCCGGTGTGCTCGCGGAAAAGACGGGGAGCGCGCTTGAGGCCTACAACAATGTTGCCTTAAGGGCTGGGGAACTGGTCGAAGTGTGGAACCAGGAAACCGACAGCGAATTCCAGAACTTGGAGCAGGTCCTCTCCTCGTCCGATGATGCGACAGAGAAGTTGGTGGCGTTGTTGATGGGAGAATCCGAGACGGATCCGGATCGCCCCGATCTGATGGAACGTCTGCTTGCGTACCTGACCGAGGTTAGCGAAGTGATCCCTCTTTCCGAACTTGCTTTAGCTCGGGGTGACGTTGAAGCGTTCGGGATGCTGGTGGACCTATCCCATGCGAGCGCTGACTCAAACCTGCACAACCAGGTCCCGGAAACGAACGCTTTGCAGTCTCTGGCTCGCGACTTGGGGGCTGTTGCAGCTTCCGCGTTCGGGGCAGGGTTTGGTGGTTCAGTGTGGGCCATGGTCGAAGAAGCAAATGCAGAGCAGTTTGCCGCCGATTGGCTCGCGGCCTACCTAGAAGCCTTCCCGGAGCACGCGGGGCTCGCTTCTACTCTGGTCACCGGTGCAGGAAAACCTGCTCACCGCGTGGAATAGCACTATTAGCTGCGTTGCCGGAAGCGGCGGAACTCGGAACGCGGCCGCCTGAAGAACGGAGACGAACGTGGCTGGAAACAAGGAAAACGCTGGCGGGGGTCGCCTGACTCTTCCCATCGAACAGGGGATAGACGACCAGGTCAAAGAGCTGATGGCGCGACTCAAAGTGGACGCGGTCCGGAACTCGGACGGGACCGAGCTGCCCGACTGGGTTAGTGAAGGGTTCGCGAAAGTCTACTCGACCTACTTCCCTGCCCGCGGTGACGAGGAGTGGGCCAGGCTGATGCCAGAGCACCGGGTCCGCCAGTACCTCATGAGCCGCCCGGTGACAGCAACGTCTGACCAGCCCCTTTCGTTCAATGTCATGGACGGGCACCTCAGTGCCCAGTTTGCCCCCGACATGAAGGCAGACCGGGACCTGTACTGGCAGGTGATCGACCGGACTACAGGCCGAACCCTAAGCGTCGATGAGTGGTCTTTACAGGCCGCCCC
>CAYFRQ010000054.1:0-6376 GCA_964345615.1 uncultured Actinomyces sp.
CACCCATCCTGATCGCGATCGAGCCGACCTCGGCCGTTGACTCCCACACGGAAGAACGAATCTCGAAGCGCGTGCGAAACCACCGGCAGGGGAAGACCACCCTGGTTGTTTCAGCATCTCCGCTTTGGCTCGAGAAGTGCGACCAGATCGTGGTCGTCGACGATGCTGGAGCAGAGGTTGCGCGGGGAACACACGAAGAGCTGAAGGCCGCTGCGAAGGCAGGGGATCCCGGCGCATTGCTCTACCGGGCAACGATTGCGCGAGAGGCAGGTGAGAGCGATGAAACTCCCAGTCGCTAGCACCCCACAGATTCTGAGGGCCATGTGGAGCCTGATCGGCGACCACAAAAGGATTGTTGCGCTGGTCGTTGCCCTGCAGCTTGGTGCCGCACTCACGGGGGCAGGCATCCCCTGGATCGTCAACTACGCGCTAAACCAGATCAGCAATGGCACTGATGCCAGGACAATCACGATGCTGATCGCCCTGGCCCTGGTCCTGGTCTTGGTTGGCGCTGTGCTTGCCTACTTCGCCGAGTACTTCGCGAAAATCATGGGTGAGCGGATGTTTGCGCAACTTCGTGAATCCCTGGTTGACTCCGTGACACACCTGCCGCTCTCAACCGTTGAAGAGGCTGGGACGGGTGACCTTCTTGGGCGGACAACTCGCGACATTGAGCAGGTGCAGTTCATGATCAGAAACGGGGTTTCGGCGATCATGATCCTCTCTGCCACCATCGTGGTCACCGTGGTTGCCGCGTTCGCAATGTCTCCTGTTCTAGCCCTCGCGATGTTCTTGCCCTACTTCCCGCTGTACCTGGTTATGCACTGGTATCTGCCGCGCACGATTCCCGCGTATCGCGCGCAGGCCAGCGCGTGGGCTCGCATTTCTGGTGTCATCACCGAGACCATTGAGAACGCGGAGACGGTTGACTCCCTGGGCTTGGGGGAGCTTCGGAACAGACGTTTGGACGAAGCGGTCCGTGAAGGATGGCGACTTGAGCGCTACACCGCCTGGCAACGATCCTTCCTAATGGTGGGGATTACCCTTTCCGTCCAGCTTCCTGTCGTCGTGGTCCTTGTGGTCGGCGTGTACCTGATGAGCATCGGCTACGTGACCGACGGCCAAGTGGTCGGAGTCGCCCTCTATGCACTCCAAATACGGGGTCCGATCGGAAACTTCACGTTCTGGATCGACCACATGCAGTCAGCGCAGGCCGCCTTGGCCCGCATTTTCGGTGTCGCTCTGGTTGAGCCCGATCGCGACCCAACGGGTGAGGTGCCGCGCTCAACTGAGGTCGTCGCCAAAAAGGTTCGCTACGCGTACCGCGAAGGCAAAGACGTGCTGCACGGTGTCGACTTGGACCTGGTTCCCGGAGAAACCCTGGCGATGGTTGGTCCCTCGGGCGCGGGTAAGTCCACGTTCGGGAGGATGATCGCGGGGATCCACCCACCAAGTGGCGGGAGCGTCACCGTGGGCGGCGTAAATCTTGTCGACTTGTCCGAGGACGAGTTGCAGCGAGCGGTCGTGTTGGTCTCCCAGGAACACCACGTTTTCGTCGGAACGCTCGCGGACAACCTGCGACTGGCCCGCGAAGATGCCACCGAAGCGTCCATGTGGGACGCCCTGGAAGCAGTGGGGGCGCGCTCTTGGGTTTTGGGACTGCCTGATGGTCTTGAAACCGAGGTTGGCGCAGGCGGGATGACGCTTTCTCCAGCCAGGGCCCAGCAGCTGGCATTGGCCCGAATAGTGCTGATGAACCCGCACACCCTGGTACTAGACGAGGCCACATCTCTAATGGACCCCACCGCTGCCCGTTCACTGGAACGGTCCCTTTCGCGGGTCCTGGACGGACGGACTGTAGTCGCCATCGCTCACCGTCTCTACACAGCTGCCGACGCGGATCGGGTTGCAGTGCTAATCGATGGAGAATTAGTGGAGCTTGGGACTCACTCTGAGCTGGTTGAAAGAGGCGGCGAGTACGCGTCGCTTTGGGAGTCGTGGCAAAAGACCTGAGGGTAGGGTGGAGGGGTGAACGCAGAAGAAACAGCTCCCGTAATCATCTTGGACCTAGGCTGCCCACACGCTCAGCTGGTAGCTCGCAGGGTGCGCGATGCCGGTTTCTACACGGAGGTTCGTAGCTCCCTTGCAGGCCATGACCTTGAGGAGGCTCCCCCGGCCGCTGTAGTGCTTGTGGGTGATCGCGATGCCTCTGAGCTCCTGTCCGCAGCTGAAAACCTCGGTATCCCAACTAAGAGCCTGTCGGCTGAAGAGGCCATGGCACAGGTGGGGGACACCGTAGCGTTTGTGTCTGACTCTGCTCCAAACGCGGCCCCATGGGACCTGAATGATGTCCGTGCCGGCCTTGTCCAGGCCGTGAAAGACCAAGTGGGCGAAGGTCGCGTGATCGCCGCGCTTTCGGGCGGCGTGGACTCCTCCGTTACCGCCGCGCTGGTTCACGAAGCCGTCGGCGACCAGTTGACGTGCGTGTTCGTTGATCACGGCCTGCTTAGGAGCGGCGAGCGCGAACAGATCGAACGCGACTATGCAGAAACCCTCGGCATCCGTCTCATCACGGTTGATGCGGTGGAACGGTTCTTGACCGCACTCAAGGGCGCTACCGACCCTGAGACCAAGCGAAAGATCATTGGAGCAGAGTTCATTAGGGTCTTCGAAGAAGCCGCTGCGGACCTGATGGCTGAAGCCCAGGAACAGGGCGGCAGTGTTGACTTCTTAGCGCAGGGGACCGTGTACCCCGACGTGATTGAGTCCGGGGTTGGCGGGGCGAACATCAAGAGCCACCACAACGTGGGTGGACTCCCTGAGGACCTTCAGTTCGAACTAGTTGAACCACTCCGGGACTTGTTTAAGGACGAGGTCCGCCAGCTTGGAAAACTACTGGGGGTACCGACCTCGATCGTTGAGCGCCACCCATTCCCAGGCCCGGGTTTAGGCGTTCGTGTCGTTGGGGAACTCACCCCCGAAAACCTCGAAATGGTACGTGGCGCCGACAAGATTGTGCGTGAAGAAATCGAGAAGGCCGGACTGAACAACGACATCTGGCAGTTCCCCGTTGTCCTGCTTGCGGATGTACGGTCGACCGGAGTAACCGACGAAGAGCGCACTTACGGTCACCCGGTCGTTCTGCGCCCTATCCGCAGCGAGGACGCGATGAGCGCAGAGTGGTACCCGCTACCCTACGATCTACTCGCGTTGATCTCAGACCGGATCACCAGCGAAGTCGAAGGCGTCAACAGGGTCGTTCTTGACGTGACTCCGAAGCCTCCGGGCACAATCGAGTGGGAGTAGGTTTTTACCTTGGCTAAGAGGAAGCGCCGTTGGCCAAAGCCAGATGAGCCGCTTGGCGCTCAGGTGATGGATAACCACACCCACCTTCCTCTTCGCACGGAAGAAATCCCCATCGCCGACGGATACCAGATGCCCCTAGAGGAGCAACTGGAGCTTGCAGCCCAGGTGGGGGTTAGCGAAATCATTACCGTCGGCTGTTCACTTCCAGACTTCGAGCCGACTCTGGAGCTGGCCCGCAAGCATCGAAACGTTCGGGCCGCCCTGGCGATCCACCCTAACGAAGCCGCGCTGCACGCGGGCCACACCGAGCAATCTCCGGATGGTTTCGGTCATGAGCTTGAGGAGCATCACGTTCCACTGGTTGTGGCACTGGAACGACTTTCTGAAGCACTAGACGACTCCCACGTAGTGGCGGTGGGGGAGACCGGGCTCGACTATTTCCGTACAGGGGAACCCGGCCGCGAGGCACAGCAGGAGTCGTTCGAAATCCACTTGGAGCTAGCCCGCGCGCACGACCTGCCACTCCAGATTCACGACCGCGACGCGCACCAAGACACGCTCCGGGTTCTGCACAGGGCTGCCTCACGAAGCCAAGACGTAATTTTCCACAGCTTCTCAGGGGATGCAGACATGGCTAGGCACATTCGCGACCGGGGTTGGTATGCCTCTTTTTCCGGGCCCCTAACCTACCCGGCGAACGGGCACTTGCGCGAGGCCTTCTTAGAGATGCCACGCGAACTGGTCCTGGTGGAGACGGACGCGCCCTACCTACCTCCGGTTCCCTACCGGGGCTCACCCAATGCCTCGTACGTCATGACGCACACTGTGCGTTTCATGGCAGAACTGTGGCAAGAATCCGCTGAAGAGACCGCTCAGATTCTGATGGACAACTCTTGCCACGTTTACGGGGGTCGCTGAACCGCCGGAAGCGCCGGCGGGGAGTCCAGCGTAAACTGGGATGGACCGTGTCCTTTTGCCCAGGCAAGGTGAGAAGAGATGGCGAAGACAGCTGGAGGGCTTTTGGGGCCCGTACAGATCCGCCGCCTTGCCCGCGAACTCGAGGTGAACCCAACCAAGAAGCTCGGGCAGAACTTTGTTCACGACACGGGAACAGTGAGGCGGATTGCTGCACTTGCAGGGGTCGGCCCAGGCGACCAGGTGGTAGAAGTCGGGCCGGGGCTTGGCTCTTTGACCCTTGCACTGCTGGAGACCGGGGCCCGCGTTACAGCGGTTGAGATCGACCCCCGACTGGCGGGAGCACTTGAGAAAACCGTCCTCGATTACTTTCCGGATGATGCCGAGAATCTTCGAATCTTAAACGAAGACGCGCTCAAGCTTTCTTCGCAGCAGCTCACAGACCCCGTGGCACTTGTTGCGAACCTGCCTTACAACGTTTCTGTTCCGGTCCTGTTGCATGTGTTGGCACAGTTTCCGACCATCAGAAAAGTGGTGGTCATGGTTCAGAAAGAGGTTGCCGAGCGTCTGGCTGCGACCCCGGGAAGTCGCACCTACGGAGCTCCCTCTGCGAAGCTTGCCTGGTATGGCACTGCTCAGATGGCAGGTGCTGTCGGGCGGAAAGTGTTTTGGCCGGAGCCAAACGTCGATTCGGCCCTGGTCGTGGTGCGTGCCCAAGAACCGCCGGGAGATCCAACCCTTCGCGCAGAGACCTTCGCGTTGGTTGACGCTGCGTTCTCGAAGCGCCGTAAAATGATCCGCTCTTCACTGCGGGAAGTTCTTGGCGGGGAACAGGCAGCAGCACGGATCATGAAGGCCGCGGATGTTGAACCGACTTCACGCCCGGAACAGCTGGGCATCCACGATTTTGTTCGTCTAGGGCAGGCAAAACTACAGTTTGGAGACTAGCGATGGTCGTCGCATCAGCCCCCGGTAAAATCAATCTTCTACTTCAGGCAGGGCCGCCGCGCCCCGATGGCTACCACTCGCTCACCAGCATTTTCGCTGGCGTGGGTTTGCGGGAGCACGTGGTCGCTCGACTAAGGCGGGGAGCCAGGTCTGCTCGGCCTAAGGTAACCACGCTGGTTTACACCCCGCGGCTAGCAGGAGCCCCGGAGTTCAGCAGGGAAGCGACCGCTTCGTTTGCGAAGACGGACCCTACAAAGCACCTTGCTGTTCGAGCAGCGCAGGAGCTTGGGGCTGACGGGACCCTCAGCCTGACAGTCCACAAACTGATCCCCGTGGCAGGAGGGATGGGGGGCGGAAGTGCCGATGCGGCCGCCACTTTGGTTGCCGTGAACCAGCTGCTTCGCTTGGGACTCCGGACCGAAGAACTCATGGTCATCGGCCGGCGCCTTGGTGCGGACGTGCCCGCGTGTCTTGCCGGGGGGATTTGCCTTGGTGAGGGGCGCGGAGACTACATAACGCAACTGAGCGATGGGACTTGCAAGCCAAGCACACGTACCCTCTGGTGGGTCTTCGTCTTCTTTGAAGAGGGCTTGAGCACCCCAAGGGTGTTCCAGGAATTCGACGTGCTTGCGAAGGGAGGGCTACAACTGGGCCTTCCGGAAGGGCTAAGTCATCGCTTCGCGTCTGCGCAGGCAGGTGACTTGAAGGATATGGTCGCAAACGATCTCCAAGAAGCTGTTCTCACCTTGCGTCCGGAACTGGAGCGCGCGGGTGAGGCACTACTGGAGGCCGGAGCGTTGCAGTGGATGGTTTCTGGGGCGGGGCCGACCGTGGCGGGTTTAGCTGAGAGTCAGGAACAGGCTGAGAAGGTGGCTCGCAAGCTTCAGGAAGTTTCACTGCCTGGTGTCCGCGATGTTGCAGTCACCTGGACGGCATCCAGGGGCGCATCGTTAGAGCGGGCCCTGCCGCCCTGGGCGAACCGGGCGGTGGGGTCACTCACTTAGATGACGTCTTCGACATCCTTTTCGATGGAGGCGGCCGCACCTGACTTACCTTTAGCGTGGTCTTCTTGAACCAGGTCAGTAAGCACCTTGCCGCCGCTGGTGAGCAGCGCGCGTTTCCAGGGGAGCACGCCCTCGATCTCAATCTGGATTGACATCGACAGGATCGTCCTGATGATCACGATCATCCCTAGGATCAAGGCTTC
>CAYFRQ010000054.1:6476-11647 GCA_964345615.1 uncultured Actinomyces sp.
TCGCGCACTAGTCCAGGAGTTCGCTGAGTTCCAGCCACTTTTCTTCACTCGCGTCCTTTTCGCGCTCCAGTGACCGGAGTTTTGTCGCGGCTTCCGTTAGCGCCTGATAGTCGCTCTGGTCCATGTCCGCCATCTTCTGGTGGAGGGAGGCGACTTGCTGCCCTAGCTTCGTCACTTTGCGTTCTACGGCGGCTAGCTCTTTCCGGCGGGCGTGCAGTTCGGCTCCGCTTAGGGCCGAAGTGTCGTCTCCAGGGGAACCCACGGATGTCTCTGATGAGGCACTTACCTTCTTCTGCTTTGCTCGAAGTGAAAGGTACTCGTCAACCCCTCCAGGCAGGTGGCGTAGCCCGCCGTCCATTACCGCGTACTGCTGGTCCGTCACTCGCTCTAGGAGGTAGCGGTCGTGGGAGACCACAATCAGGGTTCCGGGCCAGGAGTCCAAAAGGTCCTCCATAGCGGTTAGCATCTGGTGGTCCACGTCGTTCGTGGGTTCGTCCAGCAGGATCACGTTCGGCTCGGCGAGCAAGACTAGGAGCAGTTGTAATCTACGTTTCTGTCCGCCGGACAGTTCACCCACGCGAGCTGAAAGGTGGGCCTTCGAAAAGCCGAGCCGCTCAAGTAGCGCTGCCGGCGTCATCTCTTTTCCCTCGACCTGAAAAGTGGTCTTTGTGCGGGCAAGGACCTCCCGCACCCGGTCGTCCCTGATGTCCTCCAACTGGCTGAACTGCTGGTCCAAGATTTCGACCTTTGCCGTCTTGCCCCGTTTTACGCGCCCTCCGGTCGGCTTTAGGGTCCCAGCAATCAGGGCTAGCAGCGTCGACTTCCCTGTTCCGTTGCCGCCAATGATTCCGGTGCGTTCCCCAGGGGCGATGCGCCAGGTGATGTCCCGGAGCACTTCTTTCCCGTCGTAACTGACGCATGCGTCTTCAAGGTCAACGACGTCCTTGCCTAGACGCGCAACCGCAAGACGCTCCAACTCAATCGAGTCCCTTATCGGGGGAACATCCTGAATCAGCTGGTTCGCAGCATCGATTCGGAAACGGGGTTTGCTGGTCCTTGCGGGCGGACCGCGGCGGAGCCAAGCCAGTTCTTTCCGCAACAGGTTCTGTCGCTTAGCTTCGGCGCTTGCCGCTATCCGGTCACGTTCAACTCGCTGGAGTACGTACGCGGCATAGCCGCCCTCGAACGGTTCGACACCCCCACTGTGGACCTCCCAGGTTTCGGTGCAGACCTGGTCCAGGAACCACCGGTCGTGGGTGACCATCAGCAGGCCGCCTTGGTTCTTCGGCCAGCGGGTTCTCAAGTGATCGGCGAGCCAGGCAACGCCCTCCACGTCGAGGTGGTTAGTGGGCTCGTCCAAAATCAGGAGGTCCCAGTCCTCCACTAGCAGACTGGCGAGTTGGACCCTACGTCTTTCTCCGCCGCTGAGCTCCCCGATAAGACCTTCCCAAGGGAGGTCTGAGACCAACCCGTCAATAATGTCTCGAGTGCGGGGATTGCCCGCCCAGACGTGCTCGGGAAGATGACCGACAACAGCTTCACGCACCGTCATGTCCGCGCGGTCGTGGTCGCTCTGGCTAAGCATCCCAAGCGTTAGGCCACCTCGGCTAATCACCCGGCCGGACTGCGGCTCCAGCTTGCCGGCAAGCATTCGTAGCAGGCTGGTTTTGCCACCCCCGTTGACACCTACGATGCCGACGCGGTCGCCCTCTTCAACTCCCAGAGAAAGGGAATCGAACACGACTTGGGTGGGAAACTCTAGATGCAGGTCTTCTGCGACCAGGAGGGGGACCGCCACTAAGCGTCGCCCTTTCTGGCTCGATTGATCAAAGGTCTGTAAGTCAACATGTGTGGCCATAGTATCCGTATGTGAGGTAACAGGTCTTGCACCCCCTCGCTTTTCCCTGCCTTTCTGTGACACAATGACTGGTGCTTTTCCGCCGTGGTGTAATGGCAGCACAGGGGTTTTTGGTGCCCTTAGTCGTGGTTCGAGTCCATGCGGCGGAGCTTCTGTTTCCGCTGGTGGTGAGGTTCGCCTAGGGGTCAGTTTTTTCTGCTCGGCCGAATGCCGCTAAGGTTGTAGTTGTTGCTGCCGGTTGCTCACCAACTGAAGGGACCGCCTTGAGTGGAATAATCACCGCTGTCGACAAGAGATTGGTCCTGGCGAGTGGACGTGCCTATCCGAAGCTCGCGCAGGATGTCGCTGCGGAACTGGGCCTTGAGGTCATGTCTACGACTGCGTACGACTTTGCAAACGGAGAGATCTACTTCCGGTTCAACGAGTCCGTGCGCGGGGCTGACGTGTTTCTGTTGCAGTCGATGTCGGCTCCGACGAACAAGTGGCTGGTAGAACAGCTCATTATGATCGACGCGGCGAAGCGGGCCTCGGCTAAAAGGATCACGGCGGTTGCCCCGTTCTACCCCTACGCCCGCCAAGACAAGAAACATAAGGGGCGTGAGCCCGTTTCTGCTCGCCTTACCGCCGACCTGTACCAGACGGCTGGTGCGGACCGCATCATGAGCGTCGACCTGCACGCGGCTCAAGCACAGGGGTTTTTCGATGGCCCGGTCGACCACCTTTGGGCCATGCCCGTCCTGGTCGATTACGTGAAGAAACGCGTGGACCTGGGTAACGTCGCCGTGGTTTCCCCCGACGCTGGGCGGATACGGGTTGCCGAAAAATGGGCCGCAAAGCTCGGGAACTGCCCCCTTGCCTTCGTGCACAAGACCAGGGACATCACCAAGCCGAACAAGGCGGTGGCTAACCGCGTTGTGGGCGACGTTACCGGCCTGGACTGCGTGATCACGGACGACCTGATCGACACCGGAGGCACAATCGCGGAAGCTGTCCGTGTCCTCTACAAGGCCGGCGCTAAGTCCGTGCTTGTTGCCGCAACACACGCGGTCCTATCTGATCCGGCAGCCGCGCGCCTAGCGGGCTGTGGTGCGGTAGAGGTCGTTGTGACGGACACACTCCCGATCCCCCAGGACAAGCGTTTCCCAACATTGACGGTCCTCCCCATTGCGCCTCTCTTGGCCCGGGGCATTCACGAAGTATTCGAGGACGGCTCGGTCACCTCCATGTTCGATGGTGACGCCTAGTAGTGACGAAGCCAATACGGCTTTCGTCCCTCTGCCTGCAGCTTGCGGCTACACTTTTTGTGTTGCCCCGGCGAGGGAGCGCACGCACTCCGTGATCGACGTGGTTGGTTACCGCTTTCTGGCGGCGCCCGGTAGGCAAGAAAAATCGGGCAGTGCCCGCGGAGCATAAAGAGGTAGTGACCATGGCAGCAACAGATCTTTCTATTTCAGGCGTAGAGCGCACGGAGTTCGGCAAGGGCCCATCGCGTCGTAGCCGCGCGGCAGGCAATGTCCCCGCGGTCCTTTACGGGCACGGCATTGATCCCGTCCACCTGGACCTTCCCGGACACGACATCTTCTTGATCGTTAAAGACAACGCCAACGCTGTTCTCAACGTTGAATACGGTAAGAAGAAGCAGTTGGCGCTGGTTCGTGCTATCCAACGCCATCCCGTACGCCGGGACATCATCCACGTTGACCTTCTGGTCGTCCGTGCGGATGAAAAGGTTGAGGTTGAGGTCCCGATTATGCTGATCGGTGAGCCCGTGTCTGGAAACCAGCTGCAACAGGAAGAGTTCGCGCTCCTGATCTCAGCGCCGGCTGTGTCCATCCCGGAGACGATCGAGGTCGATGTTGAGGGACTGGATGAGGGCGCTGTCGTTCGCGTCGAAGACCTGGTTCTTCCCGAGGGCGTTGAGGCACTTCTTGAGGGCGAACGCGACATTGTTTCGGTCACGGCCATCACTGAGAACGTCGTCGAAACTGAAGAGGACGCTGAAGCGCTTCTGGAGACCGCTGTTGAGGGAGAAGCGGGCGCGGAAGAGACCGAAGAACACTAACCTACCGGGATGGTGCGGGCTTTCTTACTGCCGACTAGGGTTAGCCCTGGGGGGCGCAAATGAAGAAAGTGCATGCAATCATCCCGGCCGGGGGCGCCGGCACGCGGCTCTGGCCTATTTCTAGGCAGGGCCATCCCAAGTTCCTTCTGGACGTTACGGGAGGCGGCTGGTCGCTGTTGCAAGAGACCGTTCTGCGCCTTGCACGTGTTTCGGAATCGATCACCGTCGTCACTGGCTTGCGCCACCTTTCGACGGTTCAGCACCAGTTGCAACGCGTCCTGGAGTCTGGTCGGCTCCATGCTGGGCTCCAGATTTCTGTCATTGCCGAACCTTCTGCCAGGGGGTCGATGCCTGCTATTGGGCTCGCCACGTATCTTCTGGGAAGGAAGTACGGCAGTGACGCTCTGGTGGGGTCTTTCGCAGCCGACCACGTGATCCCCGAAGCCCACATCTTTCACGATGCGGTTCAGCGTGCGATGGAAGCTGCTGAAGAGGGCTACCTGGTGACGATCGGGCTAGAGCCGACTTCTCCCTCGAGCGCGTATGGGTACATCTGTCCGACAGACACAGAGGTGTCGCCCGGAGCGTGGCTGGTTGAGAACTTTGAGGAGAAGCCGGACTCTCGGGTGGCGAAGGAGTTCATCGAGCAGGGGTACCTATGGAACGCGGGAATGTTCGTTGCCCGCGCGCAAACCCTGATGTCGGCGCTCCAGGAACTGCATCCGCAAATGAATGACGCCTTGAAGCAGGTCGTTCTGGCGTGGAATCTGTTGGAGCAGCAGGAGGTCCTGTCTAGGCAGTGGCCGCGCTTAGAACGCATCTCCATCGACCACGCCCTTGCAGAGCCCTTGGCAAAGCGCGGCAAGGTAGCGACCGCGGTCATGAAGGGCTCGAAGTGGACCGATCTGGGTGACTTTGCTTCACTCGCAGAGACGGAGCGTGCTCCAGACCCCGCTAAGGAACACGTCGTCATCGACTCTCCGGGCTCCATGGTCCACGTGCCTGCAGAAAAGGCCGCTGTCGTGCTTGGGATACCGGGGGCAGTGGTCATTGACACTCCCGATGCGTTGCTGGTCACGACCAAAGAGCACGCGCAACGCGTACGGGAAGGCGTCGGCCACCTTGAGGATCTAGGGTTCGCCCAGTATCTGTAGCGCTTTGGTGGCCAGGGTTTGCAAGGTCTCAGTGGCTGGTGCCTGTAGCGCTTCTACGGCTGGTGCCCGGACCACTTAGTGGCTTCAATGTCCACGG
>CAYFRQ010000055.1:0-10587 GCA_964345615.1 uncultured Actinomyces sp.
GATCATGGTGACGAATCCTGCGTAGGAAACGGGGACACCCAGGTCCGAATGCATTGCAGGCCATCCAGCTCCGATGAGTGAATCCGGTAGACCTAAGCTGATAAAGGCGAGGTAGATGATTCCTAGCAGGACTGAGTACAAACCGATCCAATCTCTGTGTCGCTAAAGGTCTTCGAAGCCAGGCAAGAACACTATGTCACTTGTCCTCGCACTGTTCTTGGAACAGGACCGCAGGGACGAGGTCATTGTACTTTCTGAAGTACGTGTCTTGGGCGCTGCGAAATGCCTTCGCTTCGATCGCATACTCGTCCACGGCACCTCGCTTCTAGGCTTACTTTACGCGGTGAGGCGTGGCCTGAAGGGACCGGTGAAAACCGAGCGACCCTCGAACAGAAACGGGATAACACTGCTTTTGGGGTACAACGCGCAGCCAACGGGGTGGCGGATTAGGACGAGGCTTAGCCAAGAGCCCTGGAGTAGGAAGCCTAGGCGTCGTTTGAGTCGGCCGCCCCAGGGAGTTCCAGCAGGATTGTGTGGCCCTCATGATTGTCACCCATCAAACCCGGGGGGAGCTGTAGCACCAGCCCCTGGTCCGTGGAGGTGAAGTCGCCGCTAGGCGCCAGACCTTCAGCTTCAAGCTTTCGCTGTGCCTTGCGGATGGCGTCCCTCTTCTTGCGAGCGTCCACCACCCCCTTTGACCTGGTGTCGGACACGCTCTCAAGCCCGGCGAGCTCGCGTCTCACGGCCGCAGACGTTTCTTCAAACCAGAACCAGAGATTCGGGTCCTGCTCCAACCCCTGAGCTTTTCTGGCGAGTGCAATGGCTAAGCGCAGTGAAACCAGGCCCTCGAACGCCTCGGCGCTGGTCTGTTGGGAGGCCAGACCGATGGCAACGGTTCCCCCTCCCGCTGTTGCAAGAGTCCCGGCGGTGAGAAGACCTCCCACCATCCCACCGGGACCGAAGGCCGCCAGAGCGCTAGTCACTGCCGCACCCCCGGCCAGGCCCGGGGCAGCGGCTAAAGCCAGACCACCGGTTGCGGCAAGCAGGGCTGCTGCGCCCGCGCCGACAACAACCCACTTGAACTTGCCCAGGCCTGCGCCAACGACCGCCGATTTTGCGTCCTCTGACGCCTTCACAAGGTCTAGAGCGAACTTGCCGCCCAGGTGCATCTCAGTGACCAGCTCTTTGAACGCTTCAAGACGCTCTTTCGACTTGACCTCGATTTCGAACGGGCTGACAACGTTTTCATTCAGAATCGAAAGGAGCCGAACCACCTCGCGGCTCTTATCGAAACCCGACTGGATTGGTGGGGGCGGCGCCGGTGCCTGTGGGTCCCCAGGGTCGCACTGCAACGCACTCACCTTCTCGGGCACTCCCCTGCCCTCTTCCCGGCACACGTCAACAAGGCGGCGGTAGGTCTCCTCTTGGACGGCCCGGCGTGCCATCTCAAACCGCTCGTATTTGCTTTCCTTTTCGCGTTTGTCGCCCGCGAACTGCTGGGAGATCAGGTACGCGAAGCGCAACGAAGACAACGCCCAAGACTCTGCTTCAGTGAGCCCGTCGCAGGCAGCGGGCACTAGCTCAATTTCTTGCGAAAGTGCTCCGAACAAACCGAAACCTATCGCTTTTGCGACCGAGTCGTCCGCGAGGTAAGCGTCGGCGTAGTGGCGGCGAATGAGCCAGAGGGTTTTGTCTTCTGCCCAACCGATCCGCCGGTCAACCATCCAGGGGAACACGTCTGAGAGGCCGCGGCTGACAGTGATGGGGTCCAATCCGTCCCAAACGTTCAGCCACCACCGGAGGTTCTGGGGAGGTTGGGCCAGGTCGTCACGCAGCCCCGTCTTTAGGAAGAAGTCGGCGGCCAGCGGGCTGCCTATGGTGACGAGCCCGGCGACCTCTACGTCTTTTGGCAAGCGGCGTAGCACGTCGGCCGCGATCACGGAACCAAGGGAATGCCCAACAATGACCACCTGGCCCGACTTCGGCATCTGCTTCAGGATTCGCCGCAATACCTGGGAGCGGATGTTCGTATCTGTCATGTAGTTGTCGGCCTTTGCAAGCAAAGGGGCCGCCGCTCCAACAGCGACGTCCTTCCAGAACGGTGACCCCCCGGCCTTCTGGGGGCCGATGCTCTCTTCCAGGGTGCGCTCCCACCGTTCTACCCGTCTGCGGTTTGCCTCCCTGGCCAGCTTGCCGGTCGGCAGGGGAACCGTGAAAGGGGGTAGTGGGTCGCGGTCGTCGGAACCTTTCAACGCGTGGGCGTAGAGCGGTGAGCGAAGCAGCCCGTGGCAATTGCAGCCGAAAGGAAGAGCAGATGCTGCTCAGGCGTTTCCCATCTGTCCAGTAGAATCAGAACATCAACGACCCGAAGGGAAACCCATGAGCACGCCGCAAAACCCTTTTGAGCAGCCAGGTGGGTCCGCCTATGGCCCCGATGCAACTGTTCCTCCTGCTAGCCCTGGGGGCGCGCAGGAGCCCCGTGTTGAAAACGTTTACGTGGCTTCGGAAACCTTCACTTCAGGTGGTCCGGTCCCACCGCAGGGCCAGGCGTTCCCCCAAAACCCTTATGCGGGGCTCCCCTACTGGCAAACCCATCCGCCCTTCGCGCAGACGCCTTCCGGGCAGTTTGTTCCCGTGGCGCACTGGTCGGATAAAGGGAAGCTAGCATCCGGCCTGTTTGGCATCTTCTTGGGTGCTTTTGGCGTCCACAACTTCTACCTGGGCTTCACAGGTAAGGCGATCGCTCAGCTGCTGATCACCGTTTTGAGCCTAGGGTTGCTGTCGTGGGTCTCAGCAACCTGGGGTTTGGTCGAGGGGATCCTGATCCTCTCTTCCCAAACGGGCACAAAATGGGACCAAGACGCCCTGGGATTCCCAATGCTCCCAATAGGCGTTCAAAACTAGGGCTTCAAAACTAGGAGTTCGGGACCGGGAAGTAGGGCCGGGCGAAGCGCTGGTCACAGAGGGCCCTGCCCCGGCGATGGCGTCCTAAGCGACCCCCTTTGGCCAGGTGACTGGCCTGCGCGGATCGTCTGGAAGTAGCGAGGCAACCCAGGAATCGAAACGCTTCCCGGAGCCGTTGACGGCCTGGCGGCGCAGGGTTCCCTCGTACTTGAAACCCAAGGAACGCGCGACTGCTGCGGATGCGGGATTGCCGGTGTTCGCTCTCCACTCGATCCTTTGTAGGCCCAACCCGGCCGGGTCGAAGCCGTAGTCGATGACGGCGCGGGCTGCTATTTTAATGTGCCCTTGACCCCGGTGTTCGCGTGCTGTCCAGAAGCCGATCTCGGCGTTTCCGGGCCCGGTCATGCGAAGGCTGATCATGCCAATCAACTGGCCCTCCTTACGGATGGCCCAGGTAGCTTCGGTGCCGCGCTGCCAAGACCGGCTTGCTGCCTCAATGAAGCCGGTGGCGTGCTCACGCAAGTAAGGGACGGGGACCGTTGTGAAGTGCTGTAGCACCGGGTCCTGGCAAGCCTGAAGGATTGCGTCAGTGTCACCTTTTCTGGGGACAGAAAGAACCAGGTTCTCCGTCGTTAGGGTCTTAGGCTGCATGGAAAGAGACTAGTTCTTACCGGCGCCCCAGCGCGCGCTTGCCCCCAGGCGTGGAGTCACTTAGTTGGCTCTGGCGCGGTGTCCCCAGCGGGCTACGGCAAGCAGAACTAGCAGGCCTACGCCGTAGCCGATGAAACCGCCGAGCGAGTTTGCGATGAAGTCGGACCAGGTGGCGTAGCGGCTCGGGAGGAAAAGGAACTGGGTGGTTTCGATGAAGCCTGTGGCCAGGGGGAAGACGGCAAGGTAAGCCCAGGTTCGCGCGTCCAACTTCTGGTTGGGGTCTTGAGCTTTGGGTCGCGGGAAACTGCCCGCCAAGGTCAGGGCCAGGAAAAAGCCAAGTGGGGTGAACATGATGATGTTCGCGGTGAACTCCCACTGAACCGGGCCGAAGCTTTCTGGGACCCCGATGGAGTGAAGGGCGTTCAGGATCGCCCGCGACACGACTCCGTGGGGTGACGTGGACGACTGCGGGGTCAGGGTGATGAGGCCGATTAGTACAGACGTCAGGGCGACTCCCACCCAGGCGACCTTGCGCCAGGTTGCCGCTTTAATGTGGCATCTACGCTTGGGGGCAGCCTTTGTAGCTCCCTGTTTTGGGTTTCTGCTGATCAGCTGGTTCTCCTTCCCAGTTGCGGGCCGTGTAGCGCCAAGTTCCTGGCACGTCACGGTAGCATCGACGCTGTGTTTCCTCGTCTACCTTCGTTTTCCCTCGCCCGTAAGGTGACGCCATGACGCGGCTTGCTGAACCAAGCGGTGAGATCCACTGGTCTCCCGGCTATCGCAGAGACGACGTAGACACTGCCACCTGGTTCACCCAGGACGGGGAGGCGGTGACCAACCCCGAGGTTTTGGAACGGCTGGCTGGGCTGGCGATCCCTCCGGCTTGGAAAGAGGTGTGGGCGGCGCCAACACCGGAGTACCGCGTGCAGGCGCGTGGGATCGATGCGCGGGGTCGAACGCAGTACCGCTACTCCCCCGCCGCGACTGAGCAGGCGGCACGCTACAAATTCGCTCATATGCTCCACTACGCCTCTGTCTTGCCGCAGTTGCGTGAGCTGATCCAGATGCGCTTGTCGGAACCCATTGATGAGCCAGACTTCCGACAGGTGACTGCGCTAGCCGGCAGGTTCTTGGACCTGGGACTGTTTAGGGTTGGCAGCGACCGGTACGTGAAGGACAACAACACCTACGGACTGACAACCCTGCGAACCAACCACGTGAGTGTCGATGGAGACCAGGTGACGTTCGACTACATCGGCAAGGAACATCTGCGGCAACACCACGAGATTGAGGACCCACTAGCCGCGCGGTTGACTGCCAGGCTGCTCGAGTTGAACGAGGCACTCCGTGAGGAGGAGGTCCCCTACCTGTTCAGCGTGCCCAGTTTTGGAGGCGACTCCGTGGGCCGGGGCGGCAACCCCAGTTCAAGGACTGTACGTAGCCGGCGGCGGGTGCGAGCGGCTACCTTGAACTCTTACATCCATGCGGCAACCGGTGCGCCTGCTACGGCCAAGATGGCAAGGACCTGGGGCGGAACAGTGATTGCGGCGGCGGTCGCAGGTGGGGCGCATTTTGAAAGCCCGAAAAAGCACCGGGATCCCTCACTTGTTGCTTATGATGCTGCGGCAGCGGTCCTTGGGAACACACCAACGATGGCTAGGTCTAGTTACGTGCACCCTTCCGCGCTTTCGGTTGGGGACAGTGAGACGGTGCGTCAGGCTGTGCAACGTGCAGCGTCTGCTCGCGGCACGGATGACGTCCGCAAGATCTTCTTTGACCCGGAGCTGCAAGAGGCAGTGCGGATCGCCCTTGTGGAAGAAGCAGAGCAGAACTGAAACCTTCTTGTGAGCGACCAGCGAAGGCGCGTCTTTGCGCATCTGTTGATGACCGAACTCACCGTTATCCCAGTTCAGGCGGCGTTGTTGCCGGGATAGGCTCTCCTTTGGCCTAGCCCCCCTGGAGCTTCTAGTGACAGACTTCCTGAGACCTAGCTCCAGAAGCAACCACATAGAAAGCTACACAAAATCTTGAGCAACACTCTCTAGGCCCGAGTCGGCCGCGCGACATTCGCACTCATTGCAGGACTAGGCGTCGCAATCGGCGGCTTGGCCGCAGCGCCCATCGCGCTCGCTGACAACGACGACGACGATCTGGTGAACGAAAAGCTTCAGCCGCTAGACGAAGGCGATGAAGGAATCCAGCCGCTGGGTAACAACGGCACCTGGGACAACCCGAAACTCGTGGTTAGCCCGTGTGAGGGAAGCACTGAGTTCGACTACAGCGCGGACATGTCTTACAACGGGAGCCTTCCGACCGGCGTGAACTTGCTCGGTCTCTGGGGCGAACGCTACGAAGCTTACGTGCGCGGCGAGTCTGTGCCGCTCTACGGTTTCGACGGCAAAGGCCTCGTCGCCGATCCGCCCCTCTGCGTAGTGCGAGAAGTAGACGGCGATCCGCAGTCAGAATGGTCTTACTGCACCGACCGTGCATCCGGTGTCTGCGGCAGCTACGACCTCGATGGAGACATTGTCGACGCAGACCCCAGCACCAAACCGCCCACAGTTTCTGGCGACGTCGGCGGCCAGATAGACCTCGAAGACGGCAACCCGCGCTTGGATGAGGATCAGCAACAGGCCCTCATGTTCCTGCTAGCTAACGAGGTTGCAATCCCTGATTCGGCATGGGACTGGTTCGGAGGAGATTACTACGACTGGAAGTCGTCAGTGGCTTCCAACGACAACTCTGCGAGTCGGCAGGCGCGGCAGTTCTTGGCGTGGTGCATTACGGACCCAGGTAGCGAATGGGGCCTCTTCGATGAAGACAGCGGCCAGTACGTCAACTCATTCTGTGAGACCGCCATGCCGAAGTCGCTACAGGCCGAGTTCACCGCCGCCGTTGGGAACGCGAACGCGGCTACTCTCAGCGTTGATGCCGAACCCGCTGAAGCCTACGTGGACAGGTTGGTGGACGTCACCGTCCAAACCTCACTGGTGAACGTGGCACTCCAGCTAACGCTCAGTGAAGGCGCGACACTGTCCGTGCCGGACGCTTCCCTAGGCAAGGCAACGATCGTCGATGGCAAGCTCTTCCTCCGCACGTCTGAAGCTGTAACCCTCACCCTGACGTCTGATAGGGATGGCGTGGCGACGGTCGAGGCGGCAGGCGACAAGCAGCAGATGGATGAGCTGGTCTGGGCTCAGTCAGCAGGGACCCCCTTCCTAGCAGCAGCGGTGAGGCCAAGAAGCGCCAGGTGTTCAGCCACTTTGAAGGCGTGGCCCCGCAGCACATCAGTGATGATGCAAGCGCAAGATTCAAGGAGAAGCCCGAACCTGAGCCAAAACCAGAACCGAGGCCCGAGCCAAAACCAGAGCCTAAGCCGAGCGAAGGATCGGACCAGGCGGAAGCCAAGGGCGAGCTGGCAAAGACCGGGTTTGATGGTCTGCCGGTGCTCTACGCCTCGCTTGCGTTGATCACTCTCGGCGCGGGGTTGGTCGCAACGCGCAAGAAGGCCTAGCTTTGCGCGCTTAGCTGCCTCTTACGATCCCCTGCTTTGAGGGACGCGAACGTAAAGGGTTCCAGGACTCTCTGTCCTGGAACCCTTTGCTGTTTAACCAATCGAGTGACACCGAGCTTTGTTGCGGCGGGCTCTGGCTGCTGCGAGTAACGCTAGAAGAACAGCTGGGCAACGAAACCTGCAGCAAGGCCAACGCCTGCTAGCAGTGTTGCACCCACCAGCTGCCCTAGTCCTGTGAGGATGCCTGCACCGGTCCAGCCCTGGCGTAGCAGCTGGACAGTCTGGAAGCTCGCCGTGGAAAATGTGGTGTAGCCGCCAAGAAAACCCACGCCCACCACCAGCTGGACCTCCGGGGGCCAGACACCTGCGGTCACTAGACCGGCGATCAGGCCCAACACGAAAGAGCCCGATAGGTTGACGACCACGGTCCCCCAGGGAAGGCTCGGGGACACACTAGAAGCGTCGGCACTCCCGCCCGTGGCAGCCTTGGCAGCCCGGCGGGCGAACGCAGCAGTGATGGCACTGTCGAGAGCAAAGCGGCATGCAGCGCCCAATCCGCCCGCAATGGAAAGGGCCAGGAAAACTAAGGGGTCGGTAGCAAGAGAAATCACGGTCGCTCTCCCCCCTTTTGAGAGTCGCGTGCTCGGCTTTGATGGTCGTGTTCTCGGCGCCTCCGTGCTCGGTGCCCCCGCGCTTGAGGATCCCGCTCTGCGTTTGCTACCCGTGCGTTTGTCCTGTTCTGCGTAGCTTTGTGAGCGGTGAGGATTCCGAGCCAGGTGGCGGTCCCGCCTAGAACCAGCGTCGCAAGGGCGTAGCCAAGACCTAAGACCGGGGTTGAGATGAGCAGGCCAGCAGTGTCAACAGCTAGGGCGCTGTAGGTGGTGAAACCTCCTAGGAATCCCGTGCCGAAGAACAGCCTGATGGACTCCGCGTGAGCGCTGTGTCCTCTCCCTGCTGGGAGAAGGGTGAATAGCGCGCCAAGCAAGAACGCGCCAACAATGTTCACAGCGAAGGTGGCACTAGGAAAAGACCCGGTGTCTTGAGTTGCCATTGCAAGGGCAACTCCGGCTCGCGCTGCGGTGCCCAGCGTCCCGCCTACTGCCACTAGTGACAGCTGTTTTAGGTGCGGATGGGTGTCCAATTTCCGGAGAATAAGTAGGGTTTTAAGACGCTATGCACGCCACGCTACAGGGACCCCGGCCTAGCCGGGTCCCTGTACTCTGTGTTGCCTTATTCGTCGGTGATCTGCGCTAGGTCGGCAGCCGCGTCAAGGTATCCAGCTACAGCCGCTACGTCGTTGCCGTCAGTGGCGATTGCAGCGTCGGTGTCGAAGGACTCGGCAGCGAGGTCTTCTGCGGCGACGTCTGCTTCGGTGGGCTCGGTCGATTCATGCTTGTCTTTGCTCATGATTCAAGGCTACCCGACCAGTGCCGGGAGGCGTGCGCTACCGACCCAAGTCTTTGCTTCGCTTCCGCTTCGGCCGCGAGCGCCGCACTTTCGCTTCGGCTGCGAGCGCCGCACTTTCGCTTCGGCCGCGAGTTGTGGCCCTCTTGACACCTGTTTTCGGGAGTTTTCCGGCTACAACTCGCGGCCGAAGCGAAAGTTGCCCGGAATCCCCCTGCTGTGGGCCGTACTGGGATCGAACCAGTGACCTCTTCCGTGTGAAGGAAGCGCGCTACCGCTACGCTAACGGCCCGAGGTGGGTACGGGATTTGAACCCGTGTATACGGCTTTGCAGGCCGCTGCCTAACCACTCGGCCAACCCACCATACTGCTAAAGCCACCCAACCTGTTAGCCGAAGTTGAAGGCTCCGAGCGGACGACGGGATTCGAACCCGCGACCCTCACCTTGGCAAGGTGATGCTCTACCAACTGAGCTACGTCCGCGACGCCCGCGAACTACTCCGCGGCGCACTGCGCTAAAACTTTACTTGGGACTCCTCCCCTTCCGCAAACCGTGGGAGCGTTGCCCCTGCCACTTTTACTGGCCGCGAGGGACAACTGTCGTGGTGCCGTCAGTGGTTGGGGCTTCGGTCCGTTCGTGCGCGGCCGTTCCAATCACTTCAGCAACCTGAGAATGCCTGCGGATAAGGGTCTCTTGTGGGGTTGAGGCGCCCTCGGACCCCGACGCCGTAATGACGCGCATGATGTGACCATATTCGCGGTCCAAGGTAACGGCTGACCAGGACGCGTCAGGGACCGTGACCTGCCCGTCTGGGTCCAGGACAACGTCGAAGTAGATCAGGGCACCGCTAGAGGACTGCTCGACGCAGCATTCAGTGCTCTGGTTCGAGATGAAATTGCCGGTGCCGTAGGCGACCCACATGCCCTCCCCCGTCGGACCGCCCGGCAGAAGCTCTACGGGCTGGGGGACGTGAGCGTGGTGCCCAATCATGATGTCGACGAGCCCCGAGGCGGCAAGCTGGTTCGCAGCCTCGATCTGTTCATCCTCGGGGTACGAAACGTACTCGGCCATGCAGCAGTGGTAGGAAACGATCACCACGTCGGCACCATTGTCGCGGGCTTGCTGGGCCAGGGTCAGGATGCGTTCAGTGTCATTCAGGTTGATCGCCCAGGGAGCCTCGGCCGGGAAGTCCAGTCCGTTCAGGTTATTCGCGTAGGCCAGGTGAGCAACCGTAAGGGTGCGCCCATCCTTTTCAATCTGGTAAAGCTGAGGGGCATCCGCTTCTTCCTGGCTGCGGGCGGTGCCAACATGACCCAGACCTGCCTCGTCAAAGCTCTCTAAGGTCCGGACCAGGCCGGTGTAGCCCTGATCAACAGAATGGTTCGAGGACGTGGAGCAGCCGTCCCAGCCGGCCTCCACCAGCTCCCTAGGGGTCTCGTAAGGGGCAGCAAAAATGGGGAACCCCGTCGGCGCGGCACCCGGTTCGCCAACCGGGACTTCCATGTTGCAAAGAGCTAAGTCCGTTCCCTGCAGGTAGGCGCTGACGGGTTCCATGAGTCGGGAAAGGTCGTAGCTTTCGCCATCCCAAGCGGACTCGGTCACGGGGATGTGGGTCAGGATGTCGCCGCCCGCAGCGACTATGAACGTGACCGGCTCTGGCTCCGGTTCGGGTTCAGGCTCGGCGACGACAACCTCTGACTGCGGTTCTTCGGACTGTTCGACCTCTTCGAGGGCCAGCACTGGGGCGGAAGAGTCAAAGGGGTTCGCCCAGACAACGACGCCTAAAACGATGGCGACAACTGCTGCCGCAGAGCCCAAGGCGATCTTCCAGGTGGAACCGTTCTTCTGCTTACCCGCTGCATGTTGCGCCATGCGGGACGGGTGCACTTGTCTAGCGTCCAAGGTCAAGTCCTGTTCTGCCTGCGCTGATGGGTGACGCGGGCCTGACCGCTTCCCGGGTTTTGCGCTTTTGGTTGAAAAGCCCCGGGTTGCGCCTGCTCGAACTGTACTAGACGACCGTTATGAACGCCCGGAAATATGGCGCAAGAAACACTATGACGTAGCGCCCGGCCAGCTGAGCGGGGCTGACCCCACCGCTCTGGTTCGGCTGCGG
>CAYFRQ010000056.1:0-3575 GCA_964345615.1 uncultured Actinomyces sp.
TTGACGCTCCCGATCCCAACCAGGTCTCACTGCCCACCGCGGTTTCGGAGGAGCAGTGAGTAACTCGCTATCCCAAACGACATCCCAGGCGACATCCCAAACAACTCTTCCAGAAAAAACTCCGGCAACTTCTAGAACTGAAAGGCATCCCTTGAATAACAAATTCCCCGTCGCAACGATTGTTGGATACCCCCGTATCGGCCCTGACCGCGAACTGAAACGAGCGACGGAGGCCTACTGGAAAGGCAGTCTCTCTGAGACCGAGTTGGTGGCTGTTGCGGAAGAGCTGAAAGACAAGACTTATGCGCGCTTGGTCGAACTTGGGCTAGGCAAGGACGACTACTCAATCCCCGAAACCTTCTCCCTCTACGACCAGGTGCTCGACACGGCGATCGCCTTCGACGCGATCCCAGCTCGCTACGAAGACCTGTCGGGCCTGGACCAGTACTTCGCGCTTGCGAGGGGCAACGAAACCCTGGGCGCACTAGAGATGACCAAGTGGTTCGACACCAACTACCACTACCTGGTCCCCGAACTCGACACGGATGCCTCGTTCACCTTTTCTGGCGGCGGCAAACTCGAAGAGTTCCAGCGCGCCCGCGAAGCCGGTTACCTGGTCCGCCCAACTTTCGTTGGCCCCGTTACCTTCCTGGCACTAGCCAAAGCGGCTGAGGGTGCCCCGGAAGGCTGGAACCCTCTGGATCTGATTGACGACCTCACCGCCGCTTACTGCGACCTACTGGCAGCGTTCCACGAAGCCGGGGCAGCGTGGATCCAGTTTGACGAGCCAGCCCTTACTACCGACAACCTTGAGGTTTCCCGGTCCGAACTTATTGAGACCGCAGCTGAGGTCTGGTCGAAACTGGCAGGGCTAACCGATCGTCCTGCCCTGCTGGTCACGCTTCCCTACGGGGACGGGACAAAGGCAGCGGGGAGACTAGCGGAAACGGGGATAGAGGCACTCCAGCTGGACCTCCGCCGAACCCCAGAGCCAACGACAGAGCTGGTAGGCAAGCTGGCTAGCAAAACCCTGGTTGCGGGCGTAGTGGAAGGACGCAACATCTGGCGGGCTGACCTCAGGGCCGCAGAGGGCATTCTGCAAAGGCTTCAAGAGGGAGGCGCTGGGGTCCTGTCAGCTTGCACGGCGACGTCTTTGCAACACGTGCCGATCAACCTGGATGCAGAAAAGTGGGACCGGCCGCAACTTGATGAAGCCCTGCACCAGTGGCTGGCATTCGCAGACCAAAAAGTCGCGGAAGTCGTGGTGCTTGGCAAGGGACTGGCGGATGGGTGGGACAAGATTGCAAATGCGGTTGCTGAGTCGGACGCCGCCCTCGCTTCCAGAGTCGCGTTCCCAGGCGTTGTCCGTGAAGACATTCGCGAACAGCTGCGCTCGGTAGGGGAGGGCGACACAAACAGGGAGAGCACCAAGGAGAGGAAAGCAGCACAAGAAGCACTTGGCCTACCCCTGCTCCCAACCACAACCATTGGGTCTTTCCCGCAAACCCTGGACATCCGGCGCTCGCGGGCAGCTTTCGCACGCGGTGAGATCTCAGAACAGGAATACCGGGAAGCAATGCAGGCTGAAATCGCTTCCGTCATTGCTCTGCAGGAAGACATCGGTTTGGACGTTCTGGTGCATGGTGAAGCTGAGCGCAACGACATGGTCCAATACTTCGCGGAACAGCTGGACGGTTTCGCAGCGACCAAGAACGGATGGGTTCAGTCCTACGGGACCCGTTGCACCCGACCCTCGATTCTGTGGGGTGACGTCGCAAGGTCAGAGCCGATGACGCTCGAGTGGACCACCTACGCTGACTCCCTGACGGATAAGCCCGTGAAGGGGATGCTGACCGGTCCAACCACCATGATCGCCTGGTCCTTCCCCCGCGAAGACTTGCCGTTCGGTGAGGTCGCCGCACAATTCGGCTTGGCACTACGTCAGGAAGTGGGTGACTTGGAGGCTGCCGGCATCCGCGTTATCCAGGTTGATGAGCCAGCCCTGCGGGAACTACTGCCCCTTGATGAGACCAAGCACCAGGATTACCTGGACCAAGCGGTGCGAGCTTTCCGGCTCAGCACTTCGGGAGTGGATGCTGGAACTCAGATCCACACCCACCTTTGCTACTCCGAGTTCGGGCAGATTCTTGACGCCATCCTGGACCTGAACGCAGACGTCACCTCCATTGAGTCGGCGCGCTCAAGGATGGAGCTGCTGGACGAGGTCGTCTCGGCCCGACTAGAACGCGACCTGGGCCCCGGGGTCTGGGACATCCACTCGCCCCGAGTTCCTAGCACCGAAGAACTGGTGGAACTACTCCAGGCAGCCTCGGGTTCTGTTGATGCAGAACTCTTGTGGGTGAACCCAGACTGCGGACTGAAAACGCGTGGGTACGAAGAAACCGAAGCTACGCTTCGCAACCTGGTCGAAGCCGCAAAACAGGTCAGAGAACAGTTGCGTCCAGAACCTGCCGAACAGGAGCGTGAATAACTAAGACAGGTCAGAGGACAGCTGCGTCCAGAACCTGCCGAACAGGAGCGTGAATAACTAAAACAGGTCAGAGAACAGCAGCGTCCAGAACCTGTCCAACGGGAGCGTGAATAACTAGGGGAGCCATACTGTCGGCTGGGGTCGGGGTCTTGTTGATGATCACAAGGTCCCGGCCCTGGAACAGGGAGACCAGGGAAGCTGCCGGCTGAACCAGTAGGGACGTCCCCGCAACGATCAGCATGTCGGCTCCCATAATGGCTTCTGCGGCCCCGGTGATCGCGGCTTCCGGCAAGGCTTCCTGGTAGAGCACCACGTCAGGTTTTAAGACCCCACCGCACTCGCACAGAGGTACGGGGTTCTCCGCGCTGATGTTCGGGGCAACCTGGTCCAGCTGGTATGTCTTTCCGCAGGACTGGCAGAAGAACGTTTCAAGGGTCCCGTGAAGTTCAAAGACCCGTTTCGAGCCTGCCTTCTGGTGAAGGCCGTCAATGTTCTGAGTGACAACGGCAAGGAGCTTGCCCTCTTCTTCCAGGCGCGCCAATGCCAAATGGGCAGGGTTGGGCTTCGCGTCAGGTGCATACAAGGTGGTTGCAACGTAGTCGTAGAAGACGTCGGGGTGAGCCCTGAAAAAACCTAGGGACAGAATCGTTTCAGGACCAAGCCCGTAGCGTTTCAGGGTTTTCTCAGTTATCCACTCGCTTCGAAAGTCAGGGATGCCCGACTCTGTGGAAACGCCCGCACCCCCGAAAAAGACAATCCGGTCGTTCTTCTGGATCATCTGCTTCAATGCCGAAATCTGTTTCGCTAGCTCTGGTGAGTTACTCACCGGGATTCACCTCTCTGGTGTTGTTTCCGTTGTTGCTGGCATGGCCGTTGCTGTTAGTGTCGTTGCCGTCGGTGTTGTGGCTGTTGTTGTTGCTGGTATGGCCGTTGCTGTCGCTGTTGTGGCTGTTGTGGCTGTTGTGACTGTTGTTGTCATTGCCATTGCCATTGTTCTCAGGTTCGTGGGCGTCTCTGTTCTTTCTGCGGAAGTGGCGCCGTTCAGCTTGAAGCACCATCACCCAAAACGTGGTTGCCATGAGCG
>CAYFRQ010000056.1:3675-9727 GCA_964345615.1 uncultured Actinomyces sp.
AAGTGGCGCCGTTCAGCTTGAAGCACCATCACCCAAAACGTGGTTGCCATGAGCGCTAAACCGGCCAGGAACATAAGGACACCCAGGATCCCGCGAAGCACCAGGTTCGAACTAACCGAAAAAACGATCAGCAGAAGCAAAGCGATAGCAGCGAACGCCACGATCGCGGCGTTGTTCAGCGTTCGTGCCAACTTGGGATCTGGTTCGTTACTCACTGTCACCAGACCCCACAGACCCCACAAGGCCAAGGTCCGTCGCTCGTGTTTCCGGGGCCTCACGCGTCAAGCTCAGCGTGTCCTGGAACGTCCACTCTGCCGCGACCTCACGAACGCCGGGGTACTCGCTGCCGAGCAGCTGGACGTCCGCCAGCACTACTGCCAACCACGCTTGGGGAATGTCAGGCGGGTCCTGCAACTGGCAGCGAGGCTCCCTCAAGTCAGGTAACCCAGCTGCCGCGAGGAGCGCCGTCCGGTTTTGCAGCTCTACCGCCAGGTTCCGGCGGGCCGTGTACTCAGGTGACTCCGAGTCCAGGTCCCGCAACCCGGAGGTTAGGGACTGGGCAACACAGTCAAACGTCACCAAAGCGGCCTGGTCAGCCTCGCGTGCTTCTGTCCCCCCGGATTGAGCCTCATCGGGCTGGGAAACCTGATCCTCGCTTTTCTCCCCGTCGTTCTCTGCGTCTGGATCGGCGCTTTCTGAGGTGGGCTCGAGCTCAAAACGGGGGTAGGCCTCACTGGGTAGTGCCGCCAGCGCTGCTGATCCTGAGAAATCAAAGGTGCTTGCCAGGCGCCCGGCGGAGAGGACCCGTGCCACAAGCAGTGCCCCAAGGTCGCTCGCGGCCGAGCCGACAACTGAGTCTGCGCTACCAATCAGCTTTAGCTGGTTCCGGGAGGTCGCAAGCATGTAAGCGGCAGTACCTTCAACCGTGAAGGGAGGGGGCACCACAGGATCGGGAAGCTCGAACTCTAAGGCAGCCCAGTCAGTCTTACCCTGCTCGCCCCAGGGCTCCCACGTTCCACCCAGCAACGCCAGTCTCTCTGCAGACTCTGCAGTCCCCTCAACAAGGGTGCTTGCACACTCTTTACATTCACTTGCAAGCGAACTGAACAAAGCCAGGCGCTCGCCGATCAAGACTTCCGTACGTGAAAGCGCTTCGCGTAGTTGCTCAGCTTCGGAAAGTTCCGGCAGAAGCAGGATCTCACTTTCTTCCGGCTGGCTCCCTGATTGCTCCTGCGACTGACCACCAGACGTTTGCGGTGCGGGTCCGCCGGCGGCCAGTGCCGGGGCAGTAGTGAGGAGTGCCACGGTCAGGATAGAAACCATACCACCAACCCTGGCGGTTTTACTCACCAAGGCGCTATGGGCCTTCCCTAATCTACGCACGTGTCGATCATGCCACAGCTGCCCGCTAATATGGACGGACATGGCGATCGCGGAACCTCGCGGGTCGCCAAAGTCATGGGCCTAGCCCACAGTGAAGGGACAACCGCTATGGACGCAGACCAGCTAACCACCAACATCAAGTCGCTCTTGGATCCGCTGGCAGCAGATGAAGGTGCGATGGTCGAAGACGTCACGTACGACACCAAGATCAAGCCCCCAGTGCTCGCAATCACAGTGGTGCGCAAGGATGCGGTTGAGTCCCTCAAAGCCGACCAAGTGTCAAATCTTGCACGACTGTTCTCAAAGGCTCTAGACGACGCCGACCCCATCCCGTCCGCCTACACGCTTGAGGTTTCAACTCCCGGAGCCGAAGGTGCGATCATCACTGAAGAGCAGTGGCGCCGGGCCGTGGGCAAGCGGGTGCGGATCACCCGGAGCAACAATCACAAGGTGGAAGGCCAGCTCCTCAAGATTGAAGGCGACAGCGTCATCATCCACCTAGACAATGGTGATGAAGAGATCCCGTTCTCCAGGATCCGTTCGGCACGCGGGGTAGTAGAGCTTCCAAAGGAGAGTTGAGTTGGAAATCGATATGTCCGCTCTGCGAATGGTGGAGCAGGAAAAAGGGATCAGCCTTGACACCCTGGTAGATGCCATTGAGGAAGCGCTTCTTCGCGCCTACCGCAACATCCCAGGCGCCGTAGAGAAGGCTCGCATCACCATTGATCGGAAGAACGGTCGCGCAAGCGTCATCGCCACCGAGTTCGACGACGACGGCAACGAAATTGGTGAGTTTGACGACACGCCCAGCGATTTCGGGCGCATCGCGACCTCCACCGCACGCTCCGTGATCATGCAGCGCCTCCGTGAAGCTGATGACAGTCGCGTCCTTGGTGCTTACGCCGGTAGGGAAGGCGCAGTTGTCACCGGGATTGTGCAGCAGTCGCGGGACCGCCGCACCACCCTGGTGAAGCTGGGGGATGACTTCGAAGCGGTCCTTCCGGACGCCGAAAAGGTTCCTGGTGAACGTTACGAACATGGGGACCGCATTCGCGCCTACATTGTTTCTGTTGAGCGCACCGACAAGGGCCCCAAGATTGTCCTTTCCAGGTCGCACCCGGGTCTGGTTGAAGGCCTGTTCAGAAAAGAGGTCCCTGAGATCGACCAGGGTCTGGTTGAGATCAAGGCGATAGCCCGCGAAGCCGGTCACCGCACCAAGATCGCGGTCGCGGCGTCGCGCGATGGTGTCAATGCGAAGGGCGCCTGCATTGGCCCCATGGGCGGACGCGTTCGTAACGTCATGGCAGAGCTGGGCGGGGAAAAGATCGACATCGTTGACTGGTCAGCAGACCCGGGACGGTTCGTCTCCAATGCCCTGTCGCCGGCCCGCGTTTCCCGAGTAGTTGTCCATTCTGAAGCAAACCGGACCGCGACAGCGATTGTCCCCGACTTCCAGTTGTCCCTTGCAATTGGTAAAGACGGACAAAACGCGCGTCTTGCGGCAAGGCTTACGCAGTATCACATCGACATTCACTCGGACACCGCCACGGACGAAGGCGAAGTGGAAACTTCCCGGTCTTCTATCCCGGACCGTCTGCCCGGTCCCGGTTTCGAGGCAGGGCCGTAGCTGGTCTGGAGCTCCGTGAGCAGTCGCTCAAAATATCGGGCTGATTGCTGCTTACCCTGGTTTAGACTTGGGGCCGTACAGACGGATTGCGCGGTCTTCGCGCTTTAGATGGAAGCGGGTTGGAAGCTGATGGGTGCCCGATGAGTTCCCAGCGATGAGCTGCCTGCAGTTGTAGTTGTCCGTCTCCTCTTCTCGGGGATGGACCCGAAGAGGAGTATTTGTGCCAAGGATGCGTGTCCACGAGCTGGCGAAACAGCTCGGAATCACGAGTAAAGAACTACGAGCGTATTTAGACTCTCGCGGTGAGTTTGTGAAGTCTGCTTCGTCAATGGTCGAAGCGCCCATTGTCCGTGAGGTAAGCGCGCACTACGCCGCGATGGCGGAAGCAGCGAAACCCGCAGAACCCGAGCCCGCCAAGCCTGCAGCGAAGCCTGCGGCAAAGCAGCCAGCTCAGCCGGTTGCTAAACCAGGGGCTAAACCAGGGCCGAAGACGGCAGCGAAACCGGGACCCAAGGTTCCACTACCTGGCCCCAAGCCGGCTCCGAAGCCTGCTGCCAAGTCTGCCCCGGTCCCGGGGCCAAGTCCTGTAGCAACGCCTAAGCCGGCGCCAAAGCCAGCACCGAGGCCAAGGCCCCAAAAGCCTGGCCCCAAGCCGGCAATGCCAAGGCCCAGGGCACCCAAACCGGGCATGCCCCGGCCTTCCGAGCCACGTGCGCGCGGCCCTCGGCCCGGCAACAACCCATACGCCTCCAGTCAGGGCATGCCCCGTCCCGGAGCGCCGCGTCCCCGTCCGGGTGCGGCTCCCAGGCCCGGCCAGTCCCGTGACGGCAAGAGGCCGAACCCGACCATGATGCCGGGATCAGCATCGTTCGCCCGGCCCGGCACTCGTCCCGAGCGCGGTGCCGGAGGTCGAGGCCGTCCCGGAGGGGCGCGTCCCGGTCAGCGTGGTCCCGGTGGGACTGCAGGTGGTCCACCTCCAGGTGCTTTCTCAGGTCCGCCGCGCGGTGGTCGCGGTGGCGGCCGTGGCGCAACGCCCGGCGCGTTTGGCCGTGGTGGGGGACGTAGCCAACGGGGTCGGAAGTCGAAGCGCGCGAAGCGTCAAGAGTTCGAGCAGCAGGACGCACCGACCATTGGCGGCGTCAAGATTCCGCGTGGTGGGGACAAAGAAATCCGCATTAGACAGGGCGCTTCGCTCGTCGATTTTGCGGAGAAGATCGATGTCAACCCCGCAGCCCTGGTGCAGGTTCTGTTCCATCTAGGAGAAATGGCGACAGCAACCCAGTCCCTGGACCAAGACACGTTTGAGGTTCTTGGTGCTGAACTGGGCTACCGTGTGTCCGTGGTCTCGCCAGAAGATGAGGACCGCGAACTGCTCGAAGCGTTCGCTATCGATCTTGAAGCGGAACAGTTAGACGACATCGAGAACCTTGTTCCTCGTCCACCCGTCGTTACCGTGATGGGTCACGTTGACCACGGGAAAACGCGCCTTTTGGACGCGGTGCGGAACACCCACGTTATCCGCGGCGAACACGGCGGGATCACCCAGCACATTGGCGCCTACCAGGTGGCGGTTCCGATTGACGGCGGGCAACGCGAGATCACGTTCTTGGATACCCCCGGTCACGAAGCCTTCACGGCAATGCGTGCCCGTGGTGCTCAGGTCACCGACCTCGCGATCCTGGTTGTTGCCGCCGATGACGGGGTCATGCCTCAAACTGTTGAGGCCATCAACCACGCTCAGGCAGCGAACGTCCCCGTTGTGGTCGCCGTCAACAAAGTGGATAAGGAAGACGCTCAGCCAGACAAGATTCGCCAGCAGCTCACCGAGTTCGGTTTGGTTGCGGAGGAGTATGGCGGGGACGTCATGTTCACGGATGTCTCGGCAAAAGCTGGTACGGGGATTGAGGACCTGCTGGACTCCGTCCTGCTCACAGCTGACGCGTCCCTGGAGCTCTCTGCGAACCCCGATGCTGCAGCACGCGGCGTGGCGATTGAAGCGAACCTTGACAAGGGGCGTGGGGCCGTCACAACGATGCTGGTTGAACGCGGAACCCTCCGCGTTGGGGACGCAGTTGTTGTTGGATCCAGCCACGGACGCGTCCGCGCCATGTTCGACGAGCACGGCAACGCACTCGAGGAAGCTGGCCCAGCCAGGCCTGTCCAGATGCTTGGGCTCACCTCAGTACCGCGAGCAGGCGACTCGTTCCTGGTCGCGCCCGACGACCGGACGGCCCGCCAGATCGCTGACAAGCGTGAAGCGGCAGACCGTCAAGCCATGCTTGCGAAGCGTCGTAAGCGCGTCACTCTTGAGGACTTCGACAAGGTCCTGAAGGAAGGCAAGGTCGACACCCTGAACCTGATCATCAAGGGTGACGTTGCCGGTGCCGTTGAGGCTCTTGAGGACTCGCTCATGAAGCTGGATGTTTCCGAAGAAGTCGCTCTTCGGATCATCCACCGTGGAGTCGGTGCGATCACGCAAAACGACGTCAACCTGGCAACCGTCGACAACGCGGTCATCATCGCGTTCAACGTGCGCCCGGCCGAACGGGTTGCGGAGCTTGCCGATGCCGAGGGTGTCGAGATCAAGTACTACACCGTTATCTACAAGGCCCTTGAAGAGATCGAGGATGCCTTGAAGGGCATGCTCAAGCCGATCTACGAAGAGGTCGACCGCGGCAAGGCTGAAATCTTGCAGGTCTTCCGTAGCGGCAAGTTTGGCAACATTGCGGGCTCGCTTGTCCGCAAGGGGGTCATCAAGCGGGGCGCGAAAGCCCGACTGGTCCGCGACGGCGTTGTGGTTGCACCCGACCTGTCGATCCAGTCGCTACGCCGCGAACAGGACGACGTCACCGAGGTCCGTGAAGGCTTCGAATGTGGTATCACCCTGGGCTACCGCGAGATCATGGTTGGCGACATCATCGAGACCTGGGAAATGGTCGAGAAGGCTAGGGAAGTCTAGTCGGGCCTGCCTGAAAGGGGACTCATGGCGGATGAAAGCAGACGGCGGCGAACCGCGGAGCGGATTCGCGCGTCGGTGACGAA
>CAYFRQ010000057.1:0-9400 GCA_964345615.1 uncultured Actinomyces sp.
CTGTAGCTACTGAAATAGAGACGAGGGGACCCGTGCAGGCGCACGTATTCCAGGTCGGTCGTGTCCTCATCAAACGTGGGGTAGCGTCCCGCGATGTCCGAGTGGACCAGTGAAACGTTGTACTTGCGCAGGATCGCCAGAGACTCATCGGAGTCGAACCCCGTAGCGCGGGGCTCCAAGACATGCCTGATGGCTCGATCCTCTGGCGCTGGCTGCAACAAGGGGTAGATCGTTTTTGGTTCGCGGGCTTCAGGAGGGGCCGGTTCAGCGGAAGCCGCGAGTTCGCGGGCTTCCTTAAACGTAGTTGGCAAAGAAGCAAGGAAGCGGTCAAGTAGCTCCGCGTCGAACTTGAGCGAGGGTGGCAACTGCCAAAGGAACGGCCCTAGCTTGTCTTCAAGTAGCAGCGGACCAGAATCCAAGAACTTTGCCAGGAACGGACGAGTGTTCACGAGCTTCGAATAGTGGGTTAGTTGTCGCCATCCCTTGACGGAGAACTGGAAGTTCTCCGGGGTCTGGTCGCCCCACTTTCGCCAGGTGTTTGGGCGCATGAGTCTGTAGAAGGAACTGTTTATTTCCAGGGTATTGAACTGACTGGCCGCGTACTCCAACTCCTGTGCCTGGGGCAAACCTTCCGGGTAGAACTTGCCGCGCCAGTTTCCGTAAGTCCAGCCAGAAATCCCAATGTTGACCAGGGCGCCGGGTCGGGGGAGGGCCTCGCTCGCATCCATGACCCAACTGTGGCGGCTCTCACCCCAGTCCGCAAGTCGCAGAACAACTTCCGGGGTGACTCTTGTCTGAATCAATCGTTTCGTCTTGCTAGTCTCAAGGGGCCAGGCGCTGGTTACGCAAAGTGTTGGGAGAAGTCTTTGAAGTCAGGTGGGCCAGGCCGCAAAAGTGCCCGGGACAGTATCGACAAGAAGCAAGACTGGCCACTATTTGCCGCTGTCGGCGCAGGTTTAGTCGGTCTGGTGTCACTGTTTTTGCCCGGTGTGGTTGCACCGGGGGAAGAATCCGCGATAGCAATAAAAGAGATCGACGGCATGATTGCCTTCGTCCTTCTGGCACTCGTGGTGTTTTTGGGTGTGGTCGCCCTAATTATCCCGGAAAAGTGGGCAGGGGCTACGACAGGTGCCCTAGCGATGATCGCAGGGTCCTATTCGGCTTTGGTCTGGCTTCTGTCACACCCCGGGCCGTACCGCCCTGCACACTCTGGCATTGGCCTTATCCTTCTGCTCATCGCTGGGCTAACCCTGGTTTGTCTTGGGATCTGGATCCTGTTCTTCAGGCGAGAACGCCAGTAGGCAAAGTGGATTCCGCCTTCCGTGACCTTCTTCTGACTGAAGACGGCAAGGACCTGTTGGCTTCGTTGCCGCCTTACCGTGAAAAGGACGCCGGGCAGCTGTCTCGGATGCTCCGCGATCAGGGAGTAGCCCCAGACCTTGTAGCGAGCGCCCTCACCCAACAGCGACTTCGACTGAAAGCCAGAGAGAAGTTTGGTGGGCGAGCCGGGCGGATGCTACTGACGGACGCAGGCCTGCAGCAGGCGTCGCGGCGGGTCATTGCGGAGGCTCACGCGGAACGTTACGTGGGCGCAGGCTGCGACACGGTCTTAGATATGACGTGTGGGATCGGCGCGGATGCGCTTGCCTTCGCGGAGGCCGGGTTGACCGTCACGGCTGTTGAACTCGATTCCAGAACTGCCGCGTTTGCCCGTCATAACCTTGCCGAGTTCCCGGGTGTCCGGGTCATTGAAGGGGACAGCCTGCTGCTGGATCCCGGAGATTTTGATGGGATTTTTGCGGATCCAGCTAGACGCAGTGCTCGCGGCCGAACCTTCAATCCCGCTGACTATTCCCCACCTCTCCAGACTGTCTTGGATCTGCGACAGTCGGTACCTAACCTGGGTGTGAAGGTTGCGCCCGGTATTCCGCATGCCGCGATCCCTAAGGAAGCGTGCGCCCAGTGGATCTCCGTCGATGGTGCGGTGGTAGAGGCCGGCCTCTGGTTTGGTGACTTAGCGGAGCGTCCCGGGCGCTGTGCCCTTGTCATTTGTGGGGAAGATCGTGAGAGTCTGTGGGCTGGAGACGACCCGAGCGCGCCTGCCGAAATGCTGTCGCCGGCCCCTTTGGGTAAGTACTTGTACAACCCGGACGGTGCCGTTATTCGTTCGGGCGGGTTGGCTGCGCTCGCGGCAATGCTGGGTGCTGCGCCGGTTTCTGACAAGATCGCTTACCTCAGCGGCGACCACTTGAATCGCACCCCTTTTGCTACCGCCTTCGAAGTGCTAGAGGTTGTGCCGCTTAAGAAGTTGAAGGGACGCCTGCGGGAACTTGAGGTGGGATCGCTAGAGATCTTCAAGCGTGGGGTTGACCTTGACCCCGACAGCTACCGCACCAGTCTCAAGCTAAAGGGCCAGGGCTCCGCCACGGTCGTCCTAACTCGGCTGCTCGGTAGACATTCAGCAGTTCTAGTAGAACGCGTCTAGACCAGTTAAGCCCAACTGTGGGTTAGGCGTCGCCTACTTGCGACCTCCTCCTGAAACCAAGTCGTCCCCACCTTCCACATCCAGTAGCAACTCGTCCGCGACCTGGACCCCGGCGGGGATCACGGAGTAGGTTCCGTTCGGCTCCAGGATTATCAGTTGCACGTCTGATGCTGCCGCGACCCCAGCCTTACGCATCGCGGAGTGCAAGTCAGCTTTGGATGTGTGCGTGCGCTCGCAGGCTTTCTTCAGCGGCTTACCGTTGGCAAAGACAACGACGGGGTCTGTTCCAACCAGTTGCCTAACACCTTTAACGTTTCGGACGCCGTGCAGCGCCAGCTCCAAAGCGATCAGTGTGAACAGAGCGACCAAACCAGATGTCATGGTTGGGTTGAGTCCCAGGATCGCCCTCCCCGAGACCGCACCCAACATGACCACGACAACAGCGTCCGTCGCTGTCGTCACGGACAGCACCCTTGCGCCGAACACTCGTAGGGAAAACATGAAGGCGAAGTAGATCAGGACAGCTGAGACGATCACGATGGGGATCTGCCGCGGGTCCATGCCCATCTGGCTAACGACGTAGTCCCACCAGCTGTCTGTGTTTTCCATGGTCTCTCACTTCATTCCATTTCTTCTGTCGCCAGTTTGCCTCAATCAAGGCGTGTGTGCTGGGTGTTCATTCACGCTCGCAGGTCGGCTCCGGACGTGGAGTCTGCGTGGCTTGTCTTCTTCCTAGGGTGGTCCCATGAGTGAAGCATCCTATGGTCCCTCACCCGCGGCCCGGGCTGGGGTTGAGGCTGGCAGTGAGGTGGCCGTTGGGCTCCGGATCGCATTGCCGGCAGCTCTTGCAATGGTTCCGCTGGGCTTGGCACTAGGCGTGCTGATCACTCAGGCAGGCTTGCCGTGGTGGGCGGCATCGATGTTTGCTGGGGTCGTGTTCGCGGGCTCGCTGGAGTTCCTGCTGGTCGGAATGGTGACGGCCATGGTACCGATTGCTTCCGTCGCGGTGACGACGCTGCTGGTTAACTTCAGGCACGTCTTTTACGCACTGTCATTTCCGATCACCCAGATTCGCCCTCGGGGCCTCCGTGGGGTTTCTGCGTACCTGCTGTGCGATGAGTCGTGGGCCCTGATGGCGGCTCCAGAGGCACGTCGATGGTCCGGCACGCGCATTCTTACGATCCAGGTTGCGATCTACCTTAGCTGGGTCGCCAGCAGCACTGTCGGCGCCTTGGCAGGAGGCCTGATCCCGGAAAGCGTGGTGGGCCTCGACTTCGCAATCACCGCCCTTTTTCTGGTTTTAGCCATTGACGCTTACAAGGTGCGCCGGTCCGTGCCCCTGGTGCTGGTGGCGCTACTGGCAGGAGTCGGGTTCGCGGCTCTGGTGCCTGACGCGATGCTGTTAGCCGCAATGGGGTCGTTTGTCGGGGTTCTCCTGATCGGCTACTCCCTACAGCGAAGGAGGTCGCGTGGATAGAACCCACTACCTGATCCTGGTCGTGGTGGTGGCAGCGCTGATGACCTATGCCTTGCGCGCGATCCCCTTTGCAGTGGTGGCGCCGCTCCAAAAGAGCGACCTCATGCGATATCTGGCAGATCGAATGCCCGTAGGGGTTTTGGCGATCCTCACGGTGTACACGGTCCGCGATGTTGACGTGTTCCAGGTGGTGAGTGTCTTGCCGGTTGCGGTAGGGATCGTGGCCACGGTGGTCTTGCACCTGTGGCGGGACAGCATGCTACTCAGCATCGCAGGCGGAACCGCCGCCTACGTCCTGCTCATGTCGGCGGGCGTGTTGGGCACGCTGACCTAAACCGTTCTGTTGGGCGTCCTGGGCTAGCCTTGACCCCGTTTCGCTACCCCAAGCTCGCAGGTCTTTGCAGCAACAGACGCATTCGAGGTTGGGGTGGCCTACGGTCCTTCAATTGGCTCGGTCTTCCAGGAACGCCACCAGCTCCACTATCTGCTGTTTTCCGCTCTCACCGGGTGCCGTGTCATCGTCGTCCGCTTCGCAGCAGATCGCCGTCAAACCTCCCTCCAACGTGATTTCTTGGAATTGCACCAGCTTGACGCCAAACTCCAAGAAGAAGAGCTGCATGATTTCCTTGTAGTCCTGAGGTGTCAGACGCTCCCCGCACACCTCGTGGCGCGTTTCCGGCTCGCAGAGGATGTCACGCCACTCTGTCCAGGCTTCGCACGCTCGGTCGTGGACCGCTTCTCGAGTTGTTGTGGCAGTCATCGGGGTTTGCTCTCGGGTTCTCTTTGAGGATCCTTAGTCGAGCCGGAGTTCCTCACTGGCAAGATCAAAGCTACGGAGTCAGCGGCCTGCTGTAATCCGCCTGTCGGGCGATCTTCAGCCGTCCTTTTGGGTGGCTTCCGGGTGGTTGGAACGCAGTAGTCCCTCTACTGCGACGGGAGTACAGGCCAAGATAGTCTCCGTGAGACGACGAGGGCTATGGACGCGCAAACCCTGAAGGAAGGTGACCGCGTAGCTCTCATTTGGACCACGTTGCCGGAGACCTTCAGGAAGCTGAGTCTTGTGCTCATCGGGGTTGCGCTGTTGGTTCAGGCTGGCCTTCCAATCTTCCGGATGCAGCCGCCACAGGCCTACCTCGCAGTGGTAGTGACCGCTGTCGGCGCTGTGTTGGCGTACAAGCAGCTGACTCCCTTTGCCCTTCCTTTCTTGGCCGCTGGCCCGATTTGTGCTGCGGCGTTAGGAATGGGCCCAGTCGGGTTTTGGTTGATTAGCAGCCTTGTGGCTTTCTACCTGACGGCTGGTGGTGCCTCCGCATTACTGGTCGGAGGCGTTTGCGGAGCGGCCGCCTTCCTTGCCGCGACAGTGTTTGAGCACGGGTGGTTCTTCGCGCCAGAGCCAACGCCTGCCATTGCCGGCCTTTCCGCTGTGACGATGACAGCGATTGGCGCGGCTCTTCGTGCTCAGCAGTTGTACTGGCTCGAGTTCGATCAGCGAATGCGAGACGCCCTGGCAAACCGAGAGCGAGCCGTAAGCCAGGGCATCGCTAAAGAGAGGATGAGGGTCGCCCGCGACCGCGCCCAACTAGTGTCCGCAGCAGTCCGCGCGGGGATCCTCCCATAGCAGCCTCAGACCCACCGGACGGTGCGTGATTCCCTAGCTGTTAAGCGCGTTTTGCCGATACCTGCTCTACGTTGCCAGCTTAGGGATCTAGGCGCAGGCAATAAGGCAAACTGAAGGTATGAACGCAGATGCCCGGGTGACCGTTCCGACCTACACAGCTGAGCAAGTTCGGGAAGCTGAGCTTCCCTACCTTGAAGCGGGCGTTCCGCTGATGGCCAGGGCAGCGTCCGCACTGGCTGCTGTGGTCCAGGATGAAATTGATGCGTGGCGGCAGCAGCCGGGCTCAACGCGCCCCCGCGTCCTAGTACTGGTTGGCGGCGGCAACAACGGCGGCGACGCCCTGTTTGCGGCCGCGCAGTTGGCGCGCGACGGGGCAGAGGTCTTGGCGGTTCCGCTTATGAACCGTCAGCATGAGGCCGGCGCGGAGGCCGCCAGGTCTGCGGGTGTGTACTTCATCCGCCCGGAGGAGGCGCCAGTCCTTAAGTCTGCCCCTGACTTCGTTGTTGACGGCATCTTGGGCACGGGCACCTCAAGTAACCCGGCGCTGCGAGGCACAGCTCGAAGAGTCGTCGAGAACCTGATAGCGGATCTGGATCACGCCCAGACGCGCGTCATCGCCGTCGACATTCCCAGTGGCTTGCACCCCGACACGGGCCAGTCTGATACCGCAGTGCTTCCCGCTGACGTCACGGTCACCTTCGGTGGCGTCAAGCAGGGGCTGGTGGCCGAGGGCGCTACCGCGCTGGTCGGCGACCTTGTCCTGGTCGACATTGGCATTGGGGAACAGATGGCGGAAGCTGAGCCGGTTGGCCACATGCAGGGAGCCCGGCTGGTCACCCGGGCCGGGCAGGCGATGAAAGAATAGTGGAGGTTGTCCTAGAACGACGCAGCTAGAACGCGGTTTTGGTCATGGGGAGGCCCGGTTTGCAAACACACGACAGCCAGGAAAAGGGAGCAGGTCTCCAAGCGGACACTGAGCACTGGCGACCCAGGTTTCACTACACGCCCGCGCAGCACTGGATGAACGACCCCAACGGGCTCTGTTATCTAGGTGGGACCTGGCACATGTTCTACCAGTTCAACCCCCTGGGAATCGACCCCGCAAACATGAGCTGGGGGCACGCGGTTAGCAAGGACCTGCGGGGTTGGGCGGAGCTGCCGGTGGCACTTGAGTGGGAGGAGAACACGGGGATCTTTTCGGGCTCGGTCGTACGGGATCGCTTGGGAGACGCTGGCTTTGGTGAAGACGCCCTAGTTGCGGCCTACACCATTGCGGCTCCGGGCCGCCAATCGCAAGGTCTGGCTTCGTCCCAAGACCAGGGACTCACCTGGGAAAAACACGCGGGCAACCCGGTGCTGGACCGCGGCACCAGCGACTTCCGCGACCCCAAGATATTTCGCTACCAGGCACCTGATGGAAAGTCCTGGTGGGTGATGGTCTTTTTTTTTTAATGATACGGCGACCACCGAGATCTACACCTCCGAAGACCTAAAGGAATGGCATTTGAGTCAGGCTTTCCAAGACGCTCCAGAAGAGGGTCTGCTATGGGAGTGCCCGGACCTGGTCCAGCTTCCAGTGGCAAGTGGTGGATCCGCTTGGGCGTTGACACTAAGCACCAACCCCGGTGGAGTCTCTGGCGGGTCCGGAATGCGCTACCTGCTTGGAGACTTCAACGGGAAAGAGTTCACGCCACTAGAGGGCGCGTCATGGGAGCCTCTTGACTGGGGACCCGACTACTACGCGGGGGTGAGCTTCTCGGAGGTCCCAGACGCCCGAGTCGTAACTCTGGGCTGGATGAGTAACTGGGGCTACGCCCAGCAGGTACCGACTTCCCCCTGGCGGGGAATGATGTCCCTACCGCGAGAGCTCGCGGTTGCCGAAACAAAACAAGGCTTGCGCCTGCCGCCATCCACCAGTATTCGAAGCTGTAGAGGAAGACGGGGAGGGAGCCAAGCAGGATCAGGTGCAAGGTTTTGCGAAAAACCTCTTCCGGGATGCGCACCAGGTGGCGAATGACGATGGCTGTGAGGGCGCAGGCCACGAAGTAGCCGATCAGAACGGCGAAGCTCGCTAGGAAGCTCGTCAGCATCATTGCGGTTCCTCACCTGTTTCCGGCTGGGGAGTTCCAGACCCCGTAGGGCACTCACTTAGATTCTGCCTTCTTCCGACGATCCTTGTTGATCGACAGCGTGGATAAGGAGGTGTGGGAACGCTCCACATAGAATGGCGTTGTGTCACCTGACAGAGCTCGCGCCATCTCCGACCCGATTGCGAACCTTCAGTCCCCGGATCCAAAAGGAACACCGGAAGGCGCATATGAGCTGCTTGACCCCGCGAAAACGGTCGTTATCACCGGCGCCGGAATAAGCACCGACTCAGGGATTCCCGACTACCGCAGTCCAGGTTCCCCGGAACGAAATCCTATGACGGGAGATGCTTTTCGAGCCTCCGAAGCAAACCGGCGACGCTACTGGGCTCGCGGATGGGTGGGCTGGGAGCGGCACCAGAAGTTCACGCCGAACTCGGTGCACTACGACCTGGCCCACCTGCCACTGCAGGCTCTCATTACCCAAAACGTGGATGGCCTTCACGCTGCCGCGGGGTCGGAGGCGGTCGTTGAGCTTCATGGGTCGCTGCACAGGGTCGTTTGCCTTTCCTGCGGACGCACTCTCCATCGTTCCTGGATGCAGCGCCGGTTGAACGACCTGAATCCTGGGTTTTTGGAGAGGACACGGATAACCCCGGACGACATTGACCTGAATCCGGACGGCGACTCAGAGGTTGAGGAGACCTCTGGTTTTCATGTGCCCGACTGTCCCGCGTGCCGGGGTCCCCTGAAGCCTGATGTTGTCTACTTTGGGGAGTCAGTGGGGCAGCAGGTTTCTGAGGCTGCTGGGGACGCGGTTGACCGGGCTGATGCAGTTCTTGTCCTGGGGTCCTCGCTTGCGGTGCACTCCGCTCTGAGACTGGTGCGTCGAGCGGCCAAAGACGGGAAGCCGGTTGTGATTGTCACCGACGGTCCCACCAGAGCGGACAATCTGGCGACCGTGCGCCTTGTCGAGAGGGTTGCACCCTTCGTAGCCGGCTGGCGAAGCTACTGCGACTCCGTGGCCGACGCCGCCCCGTAACCTTGCGCCTCCTGGTTTGAGGCTCGCGTTGTGCAGGCTTCGGGCGCGAGCTTTCAGTTTCAAGTCGATGTGCCGCGGCCGCTACGTTCGATCATCTCCTGGAGCTCGGCCGCGAGTTCTTCCAGTTCGACACGGCCGGAGGCAGCTCTGACAATAAGGTCGTGTCGTCCTTCGTTGCTCATGTGGCTCTCGTCGACCCTGTTCCCGCGTAGGACTAAGGCGACCGTAAGATAAACCAACCGTTCGTTGTCATCCAGCAGTGGATGGCTACGTTTGATGGAGTCCAAGAGTGCAGCCAGCTTGAGCCAGGTCGTTGGGTGCATCTCTTGTCCCATCAAAACTGTGGGGGACGCATCAACGCGGATGAGGCCAATCCCCAGTCTCGCGAGTGAAATCCATTCTCAATCAGCCGAGACTGGAGGTCTTCGGGGTTCGGCCACCAAGTACTCACTCCGCCAGCCGATCGAGCAAGCCTTTTCGTTCGATGCTGAGGTCGTCGAGCACGGAGTGGGTGTGCTTCTTGGGGAATTGCTGACGGTCGCAGCCACGTGGCCTTTCGATCTTCAGTTCTGCGGCCCTGGTCTGCTGGATGGCACTCAGCGATTCGGGCTGTTGGTTTACTGCCTGGTCACAAGAACCTGGCCGGGGGTACCCTGTGACCGACCGACAGAGGGGGCCACGGGATGACGAC